>JBEAPQ010000427.1:0-5266 GCA_041164325.1 Planctomycetota bacterium
TAGGCCAGAGGGTCGAAGCCTCCGACCGGCGCCTTGCCCTGCGTCCCCGTCAGCCATTCCGACCACGGTTCCAGATCGGACCGATAGAGGGCGTCGCAGGCGGGCCGCACCTGGAACAGCACGGCGTTGAGCCGCATGGACGCTGCCGCATCGAGGATCTCGTCCAGCTCGCGCTGCAACGCGTCCACCGACAGGCCCGGGCGACTCGGCCAGTCGATGTTGTCGACGGTCGCGACCCAGGCACCACGGAACTCGCGCGGTGCCGAGGGGATCGCAGCGCCGAGCTGCAGCGGTTCCTGGGCACCGACGCCCAGGGTGAGGATGGCGCACAGAAATGCGCCCGGACACAGCCTCCCAGCCATGGCTGCATGCTAGTCCGAACCGCCGCACGTGTCCGGCCTTCCGCGCGGGATGCCACGCCCGCTAACCTCTTCGCCATGACGGAGACCCGATCGGATTCGCGCCGTTCGTTCCTGGCGGGCGGGCTCGTCGGCGCCGCAGGCGGCATCGTCGGAGCAGCCTCCGCCGGAGTCTTCAGCAAATCCTCCCGAACGAGCGAGGTCGGGTCGAAGGCCACGTCCCGCAAGCAGGTCGAGTGGCGACTCGCGTCGACCTACCCGAAGTCGCTCGACACGATCTTCGGCACCGCCGAGAAAGTCGCCGAGCTGGTCGCCGCCATGACCGACGGCGCCTTCCGCATCCGCTGCTACCAGGCGGGCGAGCTGGTCCCGGCGATGCAGGTCATGGACGCCGTCGAGAAGGGCGCTGCCGAAGTCGGTCAGACCGGCGGCTACTACTACACCGGCAAGCACCCGGCTCTCGCATTCGAGACCTGCGTCCCGTTCGGGCTGACCGCGCGCCAGCAGGAGGCGTGGCTTCGCCAGGCCGGCGGCCTCGAGCTGATGCGAGACGTCTACGCCGAGTTCGGCATCGTGAACTTCCCGTGCGGCAACACCGGTGCCCAGATGGGTGGCTGGTTCCGCGAGCAGATCGAGACGGTCGCCGACCTCCGTGGACTGCGGATGCGGATCCCGGGGCTCGGGGGCAAGGTCATGGACAAGCTCGGGGTCTCGGTGCAGATGCTCGCTGCAGGCGACATCTACCCTGCGCTCGAGCGCGGAGCGATCGACGCGACCGAATGGGTCGGCCCCTACGACGACGAGAAGCTGGGGTTCTTCGAGATTGCGAAGAACTACTACTACCCCGGCTGGTGGGAGCCCGGCCCGACGCTGTCGATGCTCGTCTCCAAGCGGGCATGGGATGCGCTGCCGAATGACTACCAGGCGATCTTCGAGACCGCTGTCCTGACGGCATCCGCCTCGATGCTCCAGCGCTACGACGCAGAGAACCCGCGCGCGCTGACGCGCCTGCTCCAGAAGGGCGTGCAGCTGAGGCCTTTCTCGCGCGAGATCCTCGACGCGTGCCGCGAGGCCTCGGTCAGCCTGCTGGATGACGATGCAGCCGCGAATGCGAGCTACCGCCGCATCCTCGAGCACTGGCGTGCGTTCGCCGCCGAGTCCCGCGCCTGGTTCGGATCGAACGAACTCGCCTACGCGACCTACGCGCAGACGCGGTGAGTCGACGGCGACTCTGCTTCCTGAGTCGTCAATCGGGAAGGAGCCCCGTGACGAGCCCCGGGAAGCACCAGACCAGCGCGAGCCCGATCAGCTGGACGCCGATGAACGGGACCACGCCGCGGTAGATCGCACCGGTCGTCACGTCGGGCGGCGCCACGCCGCGCAGGTAGAACAGCGAGAAGCCGAACGGCGGGGTCAGGAAGCTGGTCTGGAGGTTCATCGCCAGCAGCACGGAGAACCAGACCATCTCGTCGCCGACGATGCCGAGCTTGCGCGCGGCGGGCGCGATCAGCGGCAGCACGATGAAGGCGATCTCGAAGAAGTCGATGAAGAACCCGAGCACGAAAACGGCGAGGTTCGCGACGATCAGGAGGCCGAGCTTGCCACCGGGCAGGTTCGTCAGGTGCTCTTCGATCCAGACGTCGCCCGCGAGCCCGCGGAAGACCATGGTGAACGCCGTCGAGCCGACCAGCAGGAAGATCACCATGCAGGTGACGCGCAGCGTGGCCTCGGCCGTCTCGTAGACGCTCTGCCGATCGAGTCGACGGTGCGCGGCCGCGAGCAGCATCGCGCCGACGGCACCGAGGGCCCCGGCTTCGGTCGGCGTCGCCACGCCGGCGAAGATGCTCCCCAGCACGACGATGACGAGAACCAGCGGGGGCACCAGGACCCGGAGCACCTCACGCCCCAGGTTCTCGACCTTCGCGCGCTCCTCGATCGGCAGAGCCGGAGCCCAGTCCGGCCGCGCGAAGCTCACGCCCGCGACGTAGATCCCGTAGAGCACCGCGAGCATGACCCCCGGCACGAGTGCACCGAGGAACAGCGCGCCGACGCTCTCGCCGAGCTGGTCGGCGAGCACGACGAGCACGAGACTCGGCGGGATGATCTGACCGAGCGTTCCCGACGCGCAGATCACGCCGGCCGCGAGCTCCGGGCGATAGCCGTAGCGCTGCATGATGGGCAGCGAGATCAACCCCATCGCGACGACGGACGCACCGACGACGCCGGTCGCCGCGGCCAGGAGAGCACCGACGAACACCACGGCGAGCGCGAGACCACCGCGGACCGGCCCGAAGATCAGGCCGATCGTGCGGAGCAGGTCCTGCGCGAGCCGGGAGCGCTCGAGCATCGTGCCCATGAAGATGAAGAACGGCACGGCGAGCAGCACCTGGTTGCTCATCACGCCGAACACGCGGTCTGGGAACATCTCCAGGAACCGCACGTCGAAGTTGCCGTTCGCCACGCCGAGCCCGCCGAAGAGGACCGCCACGCCACCGAGCACGAACGCGACCGGGTAGCCGACGAAGATCAGCAGGAACAGCACCGCGAACATCAGCGGCGCGAGAGGATCACTGACCATCGGCCGCTCCCTCCTGCTCGCCTGTGGGCGAGCCGCGCAGTGCGTCGACGCTCCGGATCACGGAGGCGACTCCCTGCAGCCCGAGCAGCGTGAAGCCGATCGGCACGAAGATCTTGATCGGCCACCGCGGCAGGCCGCCGGGGTCGTTCGACCACTCGTTCCGCACCACCGAGTCGTAGACGAACTCGAGGCTGAGCACGACGCCGAACGCACAGAACGGCAGCAGCAGGACGAGCGCCCCGATCAGGTCGATCCAGATCCGCCCGCGGCGCGGCAGACCGTCGTAGACGACGTCGACACGCACGTGGTCACCGCGCCGCAGCGCGTACGGCGCCGCGAGCAGGAACCCGATCCCGAACAGGTACCACTGCAGCTCCAACAGCGAGTTGGACGAGAGCGGCAGCCCGGCCCGTCGCTCGAGCGAACGCGCGATCGCGTTGTAGGCGCCGAGCAGGATCATCAACAGGACTCCCCATGCGACCACGCGGCTGATCCTCTGATTGAGCCGGTCGACGAAGCCAGCGAGTTCGAGCAGCTGTCGCATCGCGGGCCGGAGGATAGGCCAGAGACGGGGAGCAGGGCTATCCTCGGACGCATGACGGGCCCTCTCGAGCAAGGGATGATGCAGGTCCACACAGCGCTCGAGGCGGCGTTCCACGCGCATCAGGTCGCACTCCTGGACCGCGATGCTGTGCGCGCGCGCCAGACCTTCGCGGCGTTCGCCGAACAGCTGGGCCGACACATCGCCGACGAAGAGGCCCACGTGCTCCCGGCCTACGCGCGGATCGGGGGCGCGGAAACGGACAGCCCTCCCGCCCAGTTCGAGACCGAGCATCGGAAGCTCCTGGCGTTCGTCACCGAGTTCCGAGAGACGCTCGCCGAGCTCGAGGACAACCCGGACGATCTGCGCACCCTGGCCCTCCTGGACCGCCAAGCATGGTTCAAGAACCTCATGCGTCACCACGACCTGCGCGAGGGGCGCGTGCTCTACCCGCGCCTCGACGAGGCATTGGGCGAGGCCGAGCAGCGGGAGATCCTGTCCCGCTGCGTGCCTGCAGAAGGCTGAGCCGCGGGAAGGGCCGCGCCTCCCGTCCGGCCGGCACGCTCAGGTCGATCCGAGACGGCGTGCCGCGATGGCCAGCGCTGTCTGGTCGCCACGCGCCACCAGGCCCGACGGCCGGAGCGCGACATGATCGGCCGCGGGACCGAGGGCTTCCTCCGCGAGGACACGCCGCGCCCGTGGTTCGAACAGTTCGAACCAAGCCGTGCCGATCGTGCCCCAGACGATGACGTCGGGGTTCAACAGGTCGACGAGCAGAGCGCAGAGGCGGCCGAGCGCGTCGGCGGAGCGCTCGACGGCCGCCATGGCGCCCTCGTCTCCGTCCGCCGCGAGGCCGCAGATGTTCTCGGCGGTCAGCGCATCGAGTGCGGCGAGACGGGTCGACCGCCCCAACTGCTCGCAGCGCAGCCGTTCGGCAGCCGCGAGCTGCACGAGGCCAGGGCCGCTGCAGAAGCCCTCGACACTGCCTCGCTTGCCGAAGCCGACGGGGCCCTCATCGGCGAGGCGCAGGTGCCCGACCTCCCCCGCGAGCGCGAGAGCGCCCTCGTGGACCCGACCACCGATCCACAGGCCCGCCCCCATGCCGGTGCTCATCGTCAGGAACACGGCGGTGTCCGCACCCCGCGCGGCGCCCCACAGGACTTCGGCGAGGACGCCCGCGTTCGCATCGTTCATGAATGCGCTCGGACACGGAACGTGCTGGTCCAGCCAATCCTGGAGACGGAACTGCTGCCAGCGCGGCATGTTCGGCACCGCGAGGAGTCTGCCCTCGCGGTAGCTCAGCGGCCCCGGGGCGGCCACGCCGACGGCCGCAGGCGCCCCGCACCCCGCGGCGTCCGCCATCGCACCGAGACGCTGCCACGCCTCTGCAAGGAGGTCCGTTGCTTCGCGGTCGGGGTCGGTCGCCAGTCGATCCGCGGCCAGGATGCGGCCGTCAGCGGTCCCGAGCGACAGGCCGATCTTCGTGCCGCCGATGTCGAGGCCGGCCAGGAGGACTTCGTTTCGACTCATGGGGGCTCACTGGGCGGGAACTGCAGCGGCGAGCGTAACGGGCACGCCGCACCGCGACCAAGCGACAGCGGGCGATCCATGCTTCGCTCCGCCCGCGCACGCGCTAGCCTGCTCGGCATGGGACCGCACCCCACCCCGTCCGCACTCTCCGCCTGCCTCCTGCTCGCCGCCTGTGCGACGAACGTGCCCGTCGGTTTCGACTCCGGTCGCAGCACGGCAACCGCCACGGTGGCCGCCGCTGTGGAAGACGTCGTGGCC
>JBEAPQ010000428.1:0-2953 GCA_041164325.1 Planctomycetota bacterium
CGGGGTCACGAGCGCCGCGGCGAACGCAACTGGGTCGCGGACCTGCTGACCGATCCGGCGACCGTCATGGATCTGCTGGCGGAGCCCCGGATCGCGGCGCAGTGCCTGCCGCTCGCGATGCGCACGCTGTTCTGGAGCGGAGACCTCGCACTCGCCGTGCAGGCGATCGACTACCTCTCGGCCGGCGCCGGGGATCACGAAGATGCGGCGACCCTCGTCGATGCGGCGATGGCCGACCTGCTGACGCGGCTCGAGCGACGCTCGGATCCGGACGAAGCCGAGAGCACGCTGACGATCCTGCAGAGCTGCGTGGCCTTGCCGTGCTTCGAAGGCCTCCCCGCTGTCGTCCGCGCCGGATACTGGCACGAACTCGGTCGGCGTCTGCTCGGCATCTCCGCGTTCGATGAAGCCCTGGAGCTGTTCGAGCGCGCGCTGCCGCTGGCCGACGATGCGCGGCTCCTCCGCGGCAAGTGTGCTCTCGGCGCTGCGCTGGCCGTCCTGCACCGGCACGCGGCAACCGAGTTGAAGCCGCGGCCAGCGCGGGACGGCCGGGATCGGGCGCTCGCGAAGTTGAAGGGTGCGGGCGACGACGAAGGTGCCTGGACGCCGGAGGCGATCTTCGTCTGCGGCGTGTTGGCGTACGAAGTCGGGGACTACACCGGAGCCTACGGATACTTCGACCGGGCCTCGCGGCGTCTTCGGCGCGTCGAGGGGCGCGACGCCGCGCTCATCCGCTGCAACGCGTTCTTCCTCGCGTCCGCCATCCTCGCCGGCGGCTTGCAGAGCGAGTCGGCGCGGGCCGTGCGGCTCATGGACGAGGCGCTCGAGGGCGTGCAGCCGGACCTCGAGACGTTCTACTCGGTTCACGAGGCGCTGAAGCGCCAGGACCGGCGTCTCGCGCTGCGCTTCCTCGATGCCGTCGACGTCGGCCGTGGTGCTGCGCCGGACCAGATCCTGTTCGTCGCGCTGGAATACCTGGGTCTCGGCGAAGCCGGCCCGGCCCAGAACGCGGCCGAGCGCGTGCTCGATCTGGCCGTGGATCTCGACCAGCGCGTCGAGGCCCACCGCGTCCTGCTGACCGCGCACAACATGCGCGGCGATCGGCAGTCGGCGCGCGCGGTGTTCCAGGACATCCGCGAACTGCTGATGCAGCGGGGCAAGTTCTCCGAGCTCGAGAAGCTCCTCAAGAACGAGGACTTCGTCGGGCAGGCGCTCGACCACCTGGAGATCCGCTGCGAGCTCGTCGCGCTCTACGAGGAGCTCGAGGACCGGGAGATCGAGAAGGCGCAGCTCCAGGCGTCGATCGCTCGGACCCTCCGGGCGCGCAAGGACGAGGAGTCCCTGCGGGAAGCGTTCGCACTGCTCCAGGAAGTCGAGCTGGCGTTCCCGGAGCTGGCGACCGACGAGCTCGCGTCGATCCGGCAGCTGCTGGAGCTCCACGAAGCCGATCCGGTCACGGCGGACTCGGGTGCCCAGGCCTGCCGCGAAGCCCAGGACGTCCTCGGGCGCCGTCCGAGGGTCCTGGTCGTCGGCGGCAACGAACGCCAGCGTCGGCATCATCCGAAGCTCGAGGAACTCGCCGCCGGGTGGGGCTTCGAGGCAGACTGGATGATGGCGAACTACCGGTCGCCCCAGAAGGTCGTGCAGTCGATCGGGGAACGCCTCCAGGCCCGGGACGTCGACGTGCTGATCATGCTGCACTGGAACCGGCACGAGACGACCGAGCCCGCGGCGGAGCTCGCGCGGCAGGCGGGCGTGCCGCACCGGATCCTGCACTACGCCGGGTTCACGAGCCTGCAGACCTGTCTCGGCGAGATGTTCGGGCGTGCGTCGTCCGCGGCGGAGGCGCAGGGCAGCGCAGCTGCCGGAAAGTCGCGCAGACACCGGGTTTGAGGCCGATGCCGACCTCCCCCAGCCGATTGCTGAACTTCGGATAATGTAGATTATGCGGAGGAAGTTGGGGGAGATGGATGGGTCGGCGCGGCGCGCTGTCGGGGCCACCGGTCGGCTGTCCGGGTCGCCGGTCCTCGGTGGCCCAGACCGGTCCCCTTCCCGGAGACGGACCTCCCGCGATTCCATCGCGTCCGTCCGGTGGATCATCGTGCGACAATCCCGTAGTCGGCGTGCGATCGATCGCCGTCTCGAGGAGCGCTTCCCGCCATGAGCTTCCGCCTGCTTGTCTCGACCGTCCTTGCGCTGGCCACCGTGGCTGGTGCCCAGGGTCCCAAGGAAGCGTCCCGTCGGATCGATCAGCTCGTCGAGGCCGGTCTGCGGGACGCCGGGCAGCGCCCCGAGCCGGAGGTCGACGCCGCCACGCGGGTGCGCCGGACGTATCTGACGGTGGTCGGGCGGGCACCGACACTCGACGAGTTGGCCCGCTGGGCCCGCGGCGGTCCGGGGGCCGACCACGAGGCGCTGGTCGACGAGCTGCTCGCCTCGCCGGGTCGGGTCAGTCACGCGTTCAACGAATGGGCCGACGTGCTGCGCGTCCAGTCCCGGTTCGGGCGGCGCATCTCCGGCGAGCCCTACATGCACTTCCTGAAGGACGCCCTCGCGCAGAACCGACCCTACGACGTCTGGGTGCGGGATCTCCTCAATGCCGAGGGCGCCGCGCATGCCCAGGGCAACGGCGCGACCGGCTACTGGCTGCGCGACTTCGAGATGCCGCTCGATGCGATGTCGAACACCATGCGCGTGTTCCTCGGCACGCGGATGGAGTGCGCGCAGTGCCACGATCATCCGTTCGAAGACTGGACCCAGCGGCAGTTCTACGAGCTGGCCGCGTTCAACGGCGGTCTCCGCTACGCGTCGATCGACCTGCGCAACCCCCAACGTTCGCTGGACCGCGCACGAGCTGGCGTCGTGCGGGAGTTCGCCCAGGAGAACGGCGCGAACGGTCGCAACGTCGTGAGGCGTCTCCTCCAGAACCAGGGAGTCGGTCTTTCCGGAGACG
>JBEAPQ010000429.1:0-2704 GCA_041164325.1 Planctomycetota bacterium
CGCCGGCGCTTGAGGACCTCGAAGAGGTTCCGGACGAGCTCGTGCCGGCCTTCGCCAAGACGGTCGAGGAGGACCCGGGCTGCTCCGCCGCTCAGGTCCGCGCGTGCAGCGTGGGCCCGGAGCTCCGGATCAGCCAGGATTCCATCGATCGCAGCGAGGTCCGCGGCCACGGCATCGACCGCGCCGCGGGCGTCCGCGACCTCGAACAGGGCTCGTGCGTAGCGACCGGCCAAGAGCGTCATCGTCCGGCTCCTCCGGCTTGGCTCAGGAACTCATCGACGATGCGACGATTGTCGTCGCCCTCGACGGACCGACCCAGGACGGCTGCAGCGGAGCCCACCGCGAGGTCGACGACCTCGCGACGGATGTCCTCCAGAGCCTTCTGCTTCTGGGCTTCGATCTCCTGGCGAGCCTGCTGGAGCTGACGCTCGGCCTCGCTCCTGGCCCGGGCCAGTTCGGCCTCGGCCTGGCGCTCGGCGCGCGACGTCGCTTCCTCGACCATGGCCTTCGCTTCCGCGCGGGCCTTCTCGAGCTCGGAACGGGTCGCGGCGGTCTGCTCCTCGGCCTCGCGCCGCGCGCGTTCCGCCGCGGCCAGGGCCTCGTCGACCTTACGGTCCCGCTCGTCGAGCGCTGCCGTGATCGGGCCGAACACGAACTTCCACATCGGCAAGAGGGCCAACAGGAAGATCACGACGGTCCAGAAGGTCGCGCCCTGCGCGAACTCGAACGGGTTGAAGCCGCCGCCGCCTTCGACGGCACCGGCCACAGCCGCGAAGCTGAGGGACAGCCCGCTCATGATCACTGGCCGCCGCCCTGGAGCGCCAGCAGGAGGCCGACGACGACGCCGAAGAAGGCCACACCTTCGACGAGGGCCGAGAGGAGCAGCGCGTTGCCGCGGATGACTTCCGCCGCTTCCGGCTGACGGGCGATGCCCTCGCCGGCCGACGCGCCGATCTGACCGATGCCGATGCCCGCGCCGATCACGGAGCCACCAGCGGCGATACCGGCACCGATGCCGGCGGAAGCGAGGATGAGGGAAAGCATCAGGGTCTCCTGTCTCTCTGTGGGAGGTTCTCGAAGAAAAGCGGTTCCAGTTGTCGGCGCGCCCCGGCGGGGCGCGTGCGACGAGGTTCGTTTCGAGGCGTCCCGGAGACGCCTCTCGCTCAGCGGTCCAGACTCAGTGGTGCGGGTGCAGCGACTGCTGCACGAAGACGATGCTGAGGAAGGTGAAGATGTAGGCCTGCAGCAGCGCTACGAAGCCTTCGATGATGCTGATGAACACGCCGATCCCGACCGCGACAGCGGCCGTCCCGTAGGCGACCGGGCTCATCTCGAGCAGCTTCGCGAACAGGAAGATCATCCCGATGAACGAGTAGATCACGAGGTGACCCGCGAGCATGTTCGCGAAGAGTCGGATGGTCAGAGCGAACGGCTTGACCAGGAGGCCGATGACCTCGAGCACGGCCATCAGCGGGATCAGCGCGACGGGCAGACCGTGCGGGAGCAGGTTCTTCCAGAAGGTGAACACACCCTGCTGCATCATCCCGCCGACGACCATGAACGCGAACGTGAGGCCCGCGAGGGCGACGGTGACGAACACGCACGCCGTCGACGTGACGCTGCCGGGGATCAGCCCGATCAGGTTCAGGAACGCGATGAAGAAGAACAGGTAGGTGAAGTAGGGCGCGAAACGCGTCCCGTCTTCCTTGCCCATCACGGACACGACCATCTCGTCCCGGATCCAGCGGCACCACCCGCGGAACACGCGGATGATCCAGGGGCTGGACGCCGAGCGGAAGCTCACGAGGACCGAGCCGAACACCACGAGCATCAGCCCGAGGGCGATCAGCTGGAACAGGTTGACGTCGTAGAACGTGAACGCGTTCGGGCCACCTTCGTCGTGCCCGCCGATCGCGTGCGGCATCAGGTGGACATACTTCTGCTCGAAGAAGTCCTTGTTCTCCATCTCCATCGTGCTCACGGCGTGGCCGTGATCGACGGACCCCTGCGGCTCCTGCGCCGTCAGACGGTCCAGCCCGAACGAGCCGAGGCAGACGACGAACGTCAGGGCCTGGAGCAGCGCACGGAGCGCCCGACCCCTTGCAGGGATCGCCGAGCCCCGTGCGGGGAGGATCTTGCTGGATGCGGAGATCATCGGTGAGCGTGGATCGTTCGGCCGCTGGTCGCGGATGCTGCCCAGGAATCGTCCGGGGAACCGACGGGAGAGAGGGACGAGTGCGAATCCGGTGCTTCCGGGCCCTGCGGCACGGAAGACACCACCCGATCTTGGGCGGAGGACGCCGCCTGCGACGTACCGGACATCGCCCGGCGACGCAGCACGGAGGACAGGACCAGGGCCGCGCCGACCTGATGCAACAGTGCAACGGTCGCGAAGGCGAGACCAAACCCCATCAGGACTGCGTTCGGATCGGCTTCGGCGCGCGCGCGGACCACGAAGAGACCGATCCCGAGCACGAAGAGATTGAGCAGGAAGTCGCCGAACAGGGCGACCTGGAAGCGCTGCGCCTCGAGACGCGCGCGCAGCGCCTCGGAGACCTCTTCCGCCCCGATCCGATCGACCGACGCCTGCTCGCCGACGCGCGCGCTCTTGGCAGCGCCGAACACGGCCCGCGTCTTCAGGCCCACGCCCAGCGCCCCGGTCACGGCGGCGGCCGCACAACCGGCCGCGATCACGGTTCCGACC
>JBEAPQ010000430.1:0-2677 GCA_041164325.1 Planctomycetota bacterium
GTTCTCCCGGGAGCACGAGTCGGAGGCCGACCATATCGGGCTGATCTACCTCGTCCGCGCCGGCTACGACCCGAACGCCGCGCCGGCGCTCTGGGAACGGATGGCCGCCCTGCAGGCGGAACGCGAGCCGGAGTTCCTGAGCACGCACCCGGACCCGCTGCGCCGCGCCGAGGACCTGCGGCGGCTGATCCCCGAGGTCGTCGCCCGCGAACGGCCCGGCCGCTGACGCACCGCCTACCGGGTCAGCTCTTCGAAGATCTGGAAGCCCTCGAACTCGGACTCGGTCACACCGTCCGCTGCCAGCACGGCGCGCGCGGCGTCGATGAAGAGCTTCCGGTGCTCGGCCGGGATCGTCGTCGGGTCGATGCCCTCGTCGTCGGGCGGCGACTCGATCCACCGCGCGACCTCGCTCCGCTCCTCCTGGTCGAGGTGGAAGCGATCGACGAGCTGCGCGACGAACGCACGCTCCGCGTCCGAGACCTCGAGGTCCGTCCACGCGAACGAGCAGACGAACTTCAGCAGACGCATCCGGTCAGCGGGGCTGAGGGTCTTCATGGCGCGGACTGTAGCCAGAGCGCATGTCGATTGCGGCAGCGTGCGCGTCGCTTATCCTCCGGGGCCGGATGCCGCCCGCCGATTCGACCCCTGGAGCCGAGCCGACCGCAGAGCCCGCGGGCCGGGCGCTCGAACGGCTCGAGGGCCTGCTCGAACGGCTGCTCCGGGCATGCCCGGAAGAGTTCGAAGACGCGCCGCTGGCCCGCTGGCTGGATGAGGTGCGGACGAGTCTCGGCGCAGAGCGCGCTTCGATCTGGCTGCGCGACGGTGGGGCCCGTCTCGCCTGCCGGGCGGCCGCGCCGCCCCCCGCTTCGCCCCCCCCCTCCGTCGACGCACCCGCCGTGCTGGGCGCGCTCGAGACTCGTCGGGTCCGCACCGAATCCGTCGGGCCCCGCGACCCGCTGCGTGCGGCCCTCGGCGGCGGGTTGGGCGCGACGCTCCGGGCGGCGATCCACGATGGCGCTGCGGCCGCAGGTGTCCTCTGCATCGAGTTCCGCCCGGCTGCCCGCCCCACGCCCGGAGCGGCCGAACGCCTGATCGCGGGCGCTCTCGCCGACCGCCTCGCGCTCGTGGTCGCGCGCACCCAGGCCGTCCGTGACGACCACGTCCCACGGCTCCACGAGGCCCAGCGACTCCAGGCCCTGGGCCGCCTGACGGCGGGCGTCGCGCACGACTTCAACAACGCGCTGACCGTCGTCCTGGGCGCGGCCCAGTTCCTCGGCGACGAGCTGCCGCCCGACTCCGAGCTCCGCGCCCTGCTCGCGCGCGCCGAGGACGCCACCCGCTTCGCGACGCACCTCGCGCGCCAGCTGCTGGCTTTTGGCCGCGGCGAGGACGACGCGCCGACCGCGCTTGCGCTCGACGAGTTCTGCGAGCGCTTCCATCCGCTGCTCCGCACGCTGCTCGGCGACCGCCGCGAGCTCGAGCTCGCGCTCGACTGCGGTGACGCGGTCATCCACGCCGTCCCCACGCAGATCGGCCAGATCCTGCTGAACCTCGTCGCCAACGCCCGCGACGCGCTGCTCGGCAGCGGTTCGGTGCGGATCGAGACAGGCCCCACCGCCGAGGGACACGTCCTGCTCGCCGTCGCCGACAACGGCATCGGCATGCCCGAGCACGTGCGCCAGCGGATCTTCGAGCCGATGTTCACGACCAAGCCGGTCGGGCAGGGCTGCGGCCTCGGCCTCGCGACCGTGCGACGCATCGTCGAGGAGCACGGCGCGACGATCTCGTGCACGAGCGCGCCGGGCGAAGGAACCCGCTTCGAGCTGCGCTTCCCGCGGGTCACCCCGGGCAAGTGACCGGGCGGACCGCCCCACCGCGACCGTTCGCCGCGCGAGTCTTGTGCTCGGATTTGCCGCCCGTTGACGACGCGGCGCTGTCGTTCTGCCTCCCCGGGCCCGATGCGGCCCACGAAGGAACGACAGCATGCGCCACCACCACATCTTCCTCTCCACCCTCCTCGTCGGCATGGCCGGCGTCACCGCCCAGAACCCGTACCCGGACGCCCCCCGCGCCCGCGTCCAGCTGGACTCCGGAGCGATCACAGCCAGCACGCCCGGCTTCGGCGCTTGGCAGATCGCAGCACCCCGCCAGATCCTCGCCGGTGACCCGGCACGCGGCCTCGAGCCGACCGCCCGCGTCGTCTACGCCGTCTGGCCGGACGCGGACGCGAACGGCAACTTGACGCTGCGCTTCCTGCGCTCGATCGACGGCGGCTGGTCCTTCGACGCGAGCCGTGCGATCGACATCTGGACCGCCAACACCGCCGCAGGCGAGAGCTACGACGCGGCTAACCTCACGCTCGTCGCGTCGAACCACAAGGTCTTCGTCGTGATGACGGCCGACCGCGACCCGTCGGGCAACCCCGACGCCGAGACCAACGACTCGGCCTGGGTCCTCGGCTCGGACGACCAGGGCCAGACCTGGCAGGCCGTCAACGTTTCGCCCGCGCTCTACACGCCGCTCTCGAACGGCGTGGACTTCAACGACATCGACGAGCCGTCGGCCGCGATCGGCTCCGGCGACCGGCTGCACGTCGCCTACGAGGCCGACTACGACGACACGGGTGCGGGCGCCACGTCCGCGAGCGAGGACCTCTACTACCAGGCCGTCGAGTTCG
>JBEAPQ010000431.1:0-27324 GCA_041164325.1 Planctomycetota bacterium
TGCTTGGCGGCCAAGACGTATTCGATGATCTTCTTGTCGGCGTCGAACGGCGCGAGGTCGTCGAGCCCCATCGACTTGACGGCGATCTTGATGATCTCGCGATCGGAGATGCCCGCGGAGCGCTGCTGCTTCCAGAGGAAGTAGCGCCCCGCATCGAGCATCGCGCGGAGCGGCACGAGGCCGACGATCTCGGAGCCCGTCACGCGGATCCCTCGGTCCTGGGCCTTCGCACAGACCTCGTCGAAGGCGACGTGCAGCGGCGTCGTGCGGATGTCGGTGAGGTTCATCGAGATCTGCGCGATGCCGTACTCCTCGATGAACCAACCGATCGCCTTGACGGCCTTCAGCGTGCCGGGGATCCAGACTTCCTGGCCCGACGCGTCCCGGACTACGGGCCCGGTGAGCCCGTCCCCCTCGCGCTGGGGGCGCCCCTTCTCACGGACGTCGAACGCGATCGCGTTCGCGCGCCGCGTCGACGTCGTGTTGAGGTTGACGTTGTAGGCGATCAGGAAGTCCCGAGCCCCGACCGCCGTCGCCCCGTAGCGCGGGTCGAACGTGGCGGGGCCGAAGTCGGGCTGCCATTCCGGACGCGCGAGCTTGTCGGCAAGGCCCTCGTATTCGCCGGCCCGCACGGTCGCGAGATTCCGACGCTCGGGCCGGCTGGCCGCGCTCTCGTAGAGGAAGACCGTGATGCCGAGCTCGTCGCCGAGGCGTTGGCCGAGCCGACGCGCGTAGTCGGCGCACTCCTCGAGCGTCACGCCGCTGATCGGCACCAACGGGCAGACGTCGACGGCACCGAACCGCGGGTGCTCCCCGCGGTGCTTCTGCATGTCGATGAGCTCCTTGGCCTTCCGCGCAGCGCGCACAGCCGCCTCGATCACCGGGCCGGGCTCGCCTGCGAACGTCACGACCGTGCGGTGCGTGGCCTTGCCCGGGTCGACATCGAGCAATGTGACCCCCTCGACGGTCTCGATCGCGGCCGTGATCTGCCGGATGACCGCTGGGTCACGGCCCTCACTGAAGTTGGGAACGCACTCGATCAGCTTCTGCATGGAACGTCCTGGTGGGTCGGGGCCGTCGCGCCCGAGGACAGAGGATGCGGGGCCGCACGGCCCAGCGCGAGACCGGCGCGCCCGGCGATCCGAGGACTTTCTGTACGAGTCCTCCGGAATCCGGAGGGTCCAGAGCTTCGGCCAGAATTGACGCCTAGGGAAAATTTTCGCGCCCGGAGAATGTTGTCCACCCTTCCCGCAGCCGAAAGTCGAGGTAGGGTCGTTCCGCCCCGTGCCGCTGTTGCAACGAACGCTGCACGGCCACAGTCGCCTGCCCACGCGATGACACCGAGCCCCACGACACCACCGCAGGATCGGACGCCGCCACCGACCCGCACCCCGGGACGACGACCACCCGGACGCGGCCTGCTGATGCGGGGCCTCCTGCGCCCGCGCCTCCCCACCAAGATCGCGTTGGCGGCCGCGTTCGGCGCCCTGGCCTACGCATCGTTCCGAGGATTCTCCGGCACCTACGCCCTCGAGGGCGAAGCCGCGCTGCGCCCGGTCTTCGGCGGCCTGTTCGCGCTCGGCGTGTTCGGCGTCGGCTGGATCGTGTCGAGGCGTCCTCCGCGCCGTTTCGACTGACGCGCGACTCGGCGCGGCGAAACCGACGCGACCGCAGGATTTGGCGGCGGCCGCCTCGTGGCCTTCGGGCGGCCCGTGGCTAGCCTTGGGCTGCGCACCCGACCCTCGGGGTGCCCGCATCCGACGCCGGTCCCCTGGCCGGTCCTCTCTTCCCGCTCCCGACCCGATGACCCGACGCACGACTCGACGTTCGTTCCTCGCCCAGTCCGGCTCCGTTCTGGCCGTCCCGACCCTCGGCCAGCTCCAGCCGACCCTCCACGTGGCTGGCCGCGACGAGATCAAGGTCGCCTTGATCGGCTGCGGTGGCCGCGGCACCGGGGCGGCGAACCAGATCATGAACACGAAGGGGAACACGCGGCTGATCGCTGTCGCGGACCCCTTCCCCGGCAACGCGCGCCGCGCCATCGAAGGACTCAAGAAGGCCCATCCGGAGAAGGTCGACGTCCCGGATGACCGGATCTTCGGCGACCTCGACGGCTACAAGATGGCGATCGACTCCGGCGTCGACCTGGTCGTCATCGCGACGCCGCCCGGCTTCAAGCCGCAGCAGTTCGAGTACGCGGTCCAGCAGGGCAAGCACGTCTTCATGGAGAAGCCGGTGGCGAGTGACGCCCCGGGCGTCCGCCGCGTCCTCGCCGCCAACGAGATGGCGAAGCAGAAGAACCTGATGGTCGCCATCGGGCTCCAGCGCCGTCACGAAGAGCGCTACATGGACTGCGTGAAGCGCCTCAAGGAGGGCGCGATCGGCGACATCAACCTGCTCCGCGTCTACTGGAACGGCGGCGGCATCTGGTATCGCAACCGCGAGCCGAACATGACCGAGATGCAGTTCCAGGTGAACAACTGGTACCACTTCACCTGGCTCTGCGGCGACCAGATCTGCGAGCAGCACATCCACAACATCGATGTGGGCTGCTGGGTGAAGGACGCGTTCCCGGTCGAAGCCAACGGCATGGGTGGCGGCGAACAGCGCCTGTCGGGCGACCGCACGAAGTCGCAGATCTTCGACCACACGTTCGTCGAGTACACGTTCGCCGACGGCACCAAGATGTTCAGCCAGGGCCGCCACCTCGGCGGCGAGTGCTACCACGAGGTCGCCGAGTACGCCCACGGCAGCAACGGCGTCAGCAACATCGGCTCGTGGATCGAACCGAAGGGCGAGCCCCGTCTCCGCATCCGCGGTGCCGGTAACGGCCACCAGCAGGAACAGCACGACATGATCGAGTCCCTGATGCGGGGCGAGATCTACAACGAGGGCGACTACGGCGCGAAGAGCACGATGACCGCGATCCTCGGTCGCGAGGCCTGCTATTCGGGCCGCGTGCTGAAGTTCGACGACCTGCTCGCGCGAGGTCGCGACTACTGCCCGGGCATCGACACCTACACGCTGGAGTCGATGCCGCCGGCGATGCCGGGCGAAGACGGCAAATACCCGGTGCCGGTGCCGGGCCAGTACAACCCGTTCGCGGACTGACCGAAACCGGACCACGGCCCCGCGGGCGGCGCGTCGGCGAGAATCGCCGCACGCCGTCGGCTGGCTCCTAGTCGTTGCGGTCGCGGTGCGTGCTGCGCCACGTGTCCGCGTCGCGCTGCGACCGGGATTCGTCTTCGTCGTCATCCCAGCCAAACACCCAGGCCTGGATCGGCAGCGTCAAGCAGTCGAGCACGAGCGTGAACGGCGTCGCGAGGAGCCGGAGCCAGACGCTGCCGAGTTCCTCGCCCTCACGCGCCTCCAGGCTGGTCTGCTCCTCGCGGGTGATCGGATCCCGCTCGGACGTCACGTCGAAGCCCCAGAGGCCCGCGGTCATGCAGCCGTGGAGGGCGAGCAGCAGGACCAGGGAGCCGACCCACCGGGACGTGCGTCGACGCGTCACGTCACGCGTCCTTGGCGCGACCGAGGAACTCTCCGGTCCGCGTGTCGACGCTGATCTTGATGCCCTGCTCGATGTGCTCGGGCAGCTGCAGCACGAAGCCCGTCTCCAGGGTGGCTGGCTTCGTGCGCCCGGTCGCCGAGTTGCCCTTCACGCCCGGGGCCGTCTCGGTGACGGTGAGCGCAACCTTGTTCGGCAGCTCGAGAGCGATCGGCGCGCCGTTGTAGAAGATCGCGCGCATGCCCTCGAGGCCCTCGACGAGGAAGTTGCGCTCCCACTCGATCTCGTCGTCCCGGAGCTCGAACTGCTCGTAGCCCTCGAGATCCATGAAGTGAGCCGAACCAGCGGCCGCGTAGAGGAACTGCACCGGCTTCTTGTCGACGTCCGGCACCGCGAACATCTCGCCGCTGCGGAAGCTCTTGTCGATCCGCTGCCCGGTCTTGAGGTTCCGCATCTTGACCCGGTGGATCGTGTTGCCACCCCGGGCCGACGGGGATGACACCGAGGTGGCTTCGACGACGTGCGGGGCGCCGTCGTAGTCGAGGATCAGGCCCTTCTCCAGATCGCTGGTCGAGTACATGGGGCGCGGAAGCTACCGCTGGGCCCGGGGACCCGCCAGATCCGGGGCCAGTGGCCCGGTACGAGCTTGGGACGGCGCGGATGGGCGTTGTGGACCACGGGGTCGCTGGACGACCCGTCCGCGACTGGCTTCGATGCGATGCATGAAGGCCCGCTCGACCTGCCTCCTCGTCGCCCTGCTCGGGCCGCTCTCGGCCCAGGACCAGGGCACGACACCCGAGAGAGAGCTCTCGCCCCGCGAGATCGGGCGGCAGGCCGCCAAGCGGATCAAGGACGTCGCCAGGGAGGACGACGTCGAGGCCATCGTCGAGGCCCTCCGGGAGACCGGGCGCATCGACGACGTCGACGTGGTCCGGGCGGTCGGTGGACTGGTCAAGGACGAACGCGCCGAGGTCCGCTGGGCCGCGATCCGCTGCCTTCGCTTCAATCCGAACGAGAAGGCCGGCAGCGAGCTGATCGCGGCCGCCAAGCGGAAGGACATCGCGGACGATCCGGCGATGCTGGCGGAGGTCCTGCGCGGCATCGGCCAGCACCGTGATCCGCGGGCGCTGCGCATGCTCGCCGAGGGTTTCGGCCCGAAGCGCGAGCCCACCCAGGTCGCTGAGGCCCGGATCGACGCGGTGGGCCGGATCCAGACCCCGGACGCCGTCGACACCCTGGTCAAGTTCGCGCGGTCCGGCTTCGTCGCGAAGGACCTCGAAGAACGGATCGCGACGGCGCTCGCCGGGCAGACCGGCGAGGAGCTCGGCGTGGAGCTCCGTCCCTGGGTCCTGTGGTGGACCCAGTCGAAGCAGGGCTATCGGTTCCCCGAAGAAGAACGGCCCGCGCCGGCCGCATGGGCGCGGATCTGGTCGACGCCGACGACCGCCGGGCTCTTCGCGCGCGATGGAGGCGGCAGCGACGGCCGCCCGACGACCGGAGAGGGCGGGCGCCGCCGGGGCGGCGAAGAGAGGCCGGGCGCAGGCAGCGGCGGCACCCCGGCAGGCGGTGCACGGCGCGGCGGAGATTGAGCCTCGCACCCGGGGCTGGACGTGGGCGATGATGACCGGTTCGCCCGAGACCGACCTGCCATGCCTCGCCTGATCCCAGCCCGCAGCCAGCGCCCGTCCGACGACCTGATCTTTGCACTCAACGGGGAGGCCCAGCGTCGCCGCGCGGCCGGCGAGTCGGTGGTCAACGCGACACTCGGCTCGCTCCTCGACGAAGAAGGCCGCCTGCTGGTCCTGCCGACCGTGGCGCGCGCCATCCGAGAGGTCTCGGACGAAGACTGGGCTGCGTACGCGCCGATCGCCGGACCCCCGGCGTTCCTCGAGGCCGTGATCGCCGACTGCTTCGGTCCTCGCACGGCCTTCCGGGATGCCGCCACCGCCGTGGCCACGACCGGCGGGACAGGGGCGCTCCGCCACGCGATGGTCAACTACCTGGAACCTGGCCAGGCACTCCTGACGACGGACTTCTTCTGGGGCCCGTATGCGACGCTCGCCGACGAACAGGAGCGTCGCGTCGCGACCTTCCCGATGTTCGGAGCGGACGGGAACCTCGACGTCGACGCGCTGGGCTCGGGCGTGGATCGCTGCCTCGCCGAACAGGGTCGCTGCCTGCTGTTCCTGAACGATCCCTGCCACAATCCCACCGGCTACTCGATGAGCCGCGCGGAGTGGGACGCCGTGGCCTCTGCCCTCCTCGCGCGCGCGGACGAGGGCCCGATCACCCTCCTCATCGACCTCGCCTACTTCCTGTACGGCGCCGCCGAGGACCCGCGCAGCTTCCTCGACGCCATCGAGCCACTGCTCGGCCGCGTCGGGCTGCTGTTCGCGTGGAGCGCGTCGAAGTCGTTCGCCCAGTACGGACTGCGCGTGGGCGCTCTGGTCGCCTGCGAGCCGGACCGGGCCACCCGCGATGCGACGGCGGCGGCGCTGTCGTTCTCGTGCCGCGGGACCTGGTCGAACTGCAACCGCGGCGGCATGGCAGCGATCACGCGGGTGCTCACAGACCCCACGCTGCGCGCCGCCTGCGACGCGGATCGTGATCGAGCGCGGGACCTGCTGATGCAGCGCGTCCGCGCGTTCAACGAAGCTGCCCAGGGTCTGCGCTACCCGCGCTACGAGGGGGGCTTCTTCGTGACCGTGTTCCACGAGGACGCGTTGGCACAGGCGGCCCGCATGCGGGAGTCCGGAGTCTTCGTCGTTCCCCAGGGACCCGCACTCCGCCTCGCGTTGTGCTCGGTCCCGGTCCGCGACGTCCCGCGCCTCGCCGCAAGCCTCAGGGGCTCCGCGTAGACCGGTCGACAGCCGCCGAGTTGCTTGCCTGGCAGCCGCTCCGCGCCTGATCGAGCGCGCCGTGTGTTAGCGTGGCGGGTCCATGGACCTGTACTCCTTCATCCGAGACGTGCCGGACTTCCCGAAGCCCGGCATCGTCTTCAAGGACATCACGCCGATGCTCGGTGATCCCAAGGCCTTCGCGCACGCCATCGACGAGATGGCGCAGATGATCGAGGCCCACGACGTGCAGCGCATCGTCGGCATCGAGTCCCGCGGCTTCCTGTTCGGCGCGCCGATCGCGGTCAAGCTGGGGCTCGGGTTCACGCCCGTCCGCAAGCCGCGGAAGCTCCCTTGGCGGACCCGCTCCGTCGACTACGACCTCGAATACGGGACCGACACGCTCGAGATCCACGAAGACGGCGTGCGGCACGGGGAGCGGGTCGCGATCCTCGACGACCTGCTGGCAACCGGCGGCACGGCCAAGGCGGCCACGGTGCTGATCCAGGGTCTCGGCGCGACGATCGCGGGCTGCTTCTTCGCGGTCGAGCTCGGATTCCTGCCCGGCCGAGAACGCCTGAAGGACCATTTCGTGGACTCGCTGATCCACTACGGCTGATCCCTCCAAGCCTCAGCCTGGCAGGGACTTACTGTCGTCCCAGATCGACATCGAGCGCCCTTCCGGGGCCGCCCGGAGGAAATCTGGTTTTGCGCTAAAGTCTGCGGCGCGCCGAGACGATCTCTGTGCTCCCCCCGGCACACACGCCGCCGGCGGTTCTTTCTCCAGCACCTGCTTCACGAAATGGCAAACCCGCCGAAAGGCGGGGACGCAAAGCCACGGGCCTACCGCGACGCGAGTCGCCACGGCAGCCGGTTCCCGAACGAAGGACGCGACCAGAGGTCAGCGCGTCGACGGCCACGAGGCCACCCAGGGAACCACGCTGTCGAGACCAGGCCGAGCTGAACGTTCGCCAGAGCGTGGGGCGCACCACTCGCCCTCGACTTCCCACATGGCCCGGACCTCTGCTGCCGCTCGTTCCTCCGCCTCCGACCCGATCGTGACCCCGGCCCCGTCGCGCCGTTATGGCTCCCGGGCTGCCGCTCCGAAGGTCAGCGAGCCTGAGCTCGACGCGATCTGGAAGACCTACAAGAAGACCGGCGACCAGAACCTCCGGAACATCCTGATGGAGGTCCACCTCCCTCTCGTCCGGATGATCGCCGAGCGCGTGCTGCAGACGCTGCCGAAGTCGATCGAGCTCGATGACCTGATGAGCGCCGGTGTCTTTGGCCTGATGGATGCCATCGACGGCTTCGATCTCAGCCGCGGCATCAAGTTCAAGACCTACTGCTCGACCCGGATTCGCGGCTCGATCCTCGACGAGCTGCGCTCGCAGGACTGGGTCCCGCGCCTCGTCCGCCTGAAGGCCCACAAGCTCGACCGCGCAACGCGCGAACTCGAAGGGCAGCTGGGCCGCTCCCCCAACCAGTACGAGCTCGCGCAGGCGATGGAGATGTCGCTCGATGAGCTCAACGCGACGGTGTCCGAAGCCAGCGCCCGCGCGATGTTCTCGCTGTCGGAGAAGTGGGACGACGGCGAAGACGACAAGGACATGGAGAAGGTCGAGATCCTCGCCGACCAGAAGTGCGAGGACCCCTTCCAGACCACCCATCAGCGCGACCTCTTCGAGGTCATGACCCGCAGCCTGACCAAGAAGGAGCGGCTGATCGTGCTGATGTATTACCACGAGGGTCTGACCATGCGTGAGATCGGCGAGATCATGGAGCTCACCGAGTCGCGCGTTTGCCAGATCCACAGCAACGTCGTGGCGCGCCTCAAGGTCCAGCTCGACCAGACCGCGCTGCAGGTCGGCTGACCTGCGCGGGCAGGCGCCCGCCTCACTCGCCGCGCCCGATGCGCCGCATCGGGCCGCTGGCAGCCTCGCCCCCCTGGATCGGGCGATGGATGGTCACGCTCCGGCCGGCCTCCTGGCCGGCGAAGAACGCCTCCGTCACGGTCCGCACACCGCCGCCGCGCATCCGGACGCGCGGGTTGTGCCATCGGTAGTAGTCGTCGAGGCGCGGGTCCCCCGTCCACACGAGTGCCGCCGCGCGGGGATCGACCGCTTCCTCCTGTTCACGCAGCTTCCGCAGGAACCCGTGCAGGACTCCGTCGAAGAACTGGAGCCGTGGTCGATCGCTGCGGATGCGGTGCTCCCGCTTGTGCGCTCGCCAGAGCTCGGGGAGCAGCGACGCCAGGAACGCGTGCACATACTCGGCCATGTCGAGGTTCGCCTTGGTGCCGTAGAGGAACAGCCGCGACCCCGAACGCGCGCCCTGCGCGTCGTAGTCCTCGGCCCAGATCCCGCGCACGAAGAAGAAGTCCGTCAGCACCCGTGTCAGCGTGTACTCCCACTGCGCGTGACGTCGCTTGATCTCGCCCACGGCGCGGTGCACGAACGAACGCGAGCGGTCTTCGCGGACGATTCCCACGTTGTGCTCGAGCATCAGGGCGCGCGCCTTCCGCATGGCTGCCGCCGCCTCGTTCTCGTTCGGTGACGACCCGAGGGCCAGGAGCTTCGACACGATGCGGGTCAGCCGAGCGGCCGTGTCGTCCGCCTCGGCGGCAACCTGATCGGAGCGAGATGCCGAAGCGCGCGGCTCGACGCGGAGGATGCGGCAGGCCTCGCGGAAGGACGGACCATGCGGCGGCTCGCCCGACGCACCGAGGATCTCCTCCGCATACTGGTGCGCCATCTCATGGCGCATCGTCGCCATGACTTCCTGCCATGGATCCTGCGCGACGTGTGCGGCCGCGATCCGCAGCAGGCGCCGCGCGCCGTCCCAGGACCCGAGTTCCTCGGCATTCTCGTGGGACAGAGCGATCGAGACGGGGCGCAGGTGACCTCGGCAGTACTCGTCGTTGTAGAGGCTCCACCACTCTTGGATCGCGAGGAGCCACTCGAGTTCGCGCCGTTCGTCCATCCGCATCGGATGCTAGCATCGCCGATGTGACCGACCCGATCGAACCGAGACCTCGCACCCGCCGGCTGCGCGCAGCCCTTCTCGGCACGATGGCCGCACTGGCCTGCGGAGAGCTCGGGCTGCGCGTCCTCGGCTACACGCCGCATTTCGTCAACCCGATCGCGTCGTTCCACGTGCCGGACGCAGAGATCGGACTCTGCGGCCGGCCCGGCTTCACGGGGCGATTCGCGCAGACCGAGTTCGACGTCCAGATCGAGCTCGACGCGCGCGGATTCCGGAAGGTCACGCCTTCCCCCGTCCGCGCCGAGCGTCGACTCTTCGTCCTCGGTGATTCGTTCACATGGGGCTGGGGGGTCGATCCAGGGCAGGGCTTCGTCGATCGGCTCGCAGACGCCTACCCGAACGTCCAGGTCGAGAACCTCGGGCTTTCGGGCACGGGCACCGTGATCGCACATCGCCTGCTCGCACGCCACGTCCTGCCGGAGCTACGAGCCGGCGACGGCGTGTTGCTGGTGACATTCGAGAACGACCTGGCCGACAACCTCGGACGCAATCACGACCGGTGGCTCCACGCCGCAGTCGTCGACGGCACGGTGACAACCGTGGCCGCTCCGGAAGCCGACCGCGCGGGCGAGGTGAAGGCCTGGCTCAAGCAGCACTGCTGCTTGTTCAACCTGGCCGTCTTCGTCGCAGACCGGTTCAAGCTCTCCAGAAAGCAGGCCCGCGCCTCGGCCGAAGACCGCAGTCCTCCCGTCGACGCGCGGCCTGTCGATGCTGACGAGGAACTCGTCTACCGGCACTACCTGACCCTGATCCGTGACCAGGTCTCCGCGTGCGGTGCCACGTTCGCCATCACCTGCATCCCGCCGCGTGGACTCTACGAGGGAGGACCGCCCGGTGGGGATGCCGAGCGGATGCGTCACCGCGCGATGCTGGATGTCCCGCGCGACCTCGGCATCCCGTGCCTCGACCTGCTGCCCGCGCTGTCCGTCCCGATCGCAGCCGATGCCGAGCCCCGGACCTTCGCGTTCGACGAACACTGGACCGCGACGGGCCATCGAATCGCAGCCGACGCCATGATTCCGTTCGTCGCCGCACTGCTCGGCGGAACGGACGGACAGGGCGTCACGCACCGCTGAGCCGGGACGCGGCGGCGTCCAGGTCTGCGGGTTCGGCCCAGTCGCACGTCTCGCTGCCGAGCGTCGCGCGAGCGATCCCGATCATGTCACCGGCGAGGTCTCGGAACGATCGGCCGTCCGGCGCCGAGGCGTCCAGCCCATCGCGGGCCGCCTTCTCGTGCAGCGCGCGCAGGGCACCGGGATCGTCGACGACCAGCGCTTCCGAGAGCGCGGACGCGTCATCGAAGGCGTGGTCGCAGTAGATCAGTCCGGAGACGAGCGCGAGGAGCGAGCGGCACTCCGGCCACGGCAGCGCATCGAAGCAGCGCACCTCGATGTAGTTCCGCAGCCTGACGAACGGGAACAGCCCCGACAGGTGGAGTGCGACGTCCGCCACCGTCAACACACCAGCGCGAACCAGGTCCTCGAGGGATCCCTCGGGCGCCCGCACGACGACGCCATCCCGCTCCAGGAACAGCACCTGGGCGTCGGCCGCATAGCGCAGGTAGCCCTCGATGGCCGTCTCCGGATGGAGGCATCCCGCAGGGATCCCCGACCGGTCCCGATCGGTCTCCCACCAGACGTGGTGTCGGAAACTCGCGTAGCCGCTGTCGCGACCCGCGACTTCGCGGGAGTTCGCCGACAGCGCCAGCAGGACCGGTGAGAACCGGTAGAGCAACGCCAACCGCTTGCCGGCGTCTTCGCGGTCGCGGACGTCGTAGGTCAGTTGGAATCCGGCAGTCGCCCGCATCATGTTCCGCGTCAGCGGACCGCGAGAGGGCATCGTGGCGTCCATGATCCGGTAGCGCTCCCGCGGCAGCAGCCCGAGCTGCTCGACGGGCGTCACCGGTGCGTGGCCGAGCGCGGCGAGTTCGAAGCGAGTGCCTTCCAGCCGCCTCTCGATGGCGGCCGTCGCCGCGTCCATGCAGGCATCGATCTCGGCGAGCCGACGGCAGGGAGGAGACGCGACCTCCAGCTGACCGCCTGGCTCCATCGACATCGCGAAGCGTGCGCTGTCGAGTCCCTTGACGATGGGGCCCTCGACGATCGGCTCCGCGCCGAGATCGTCCACGAGATCGATCATCAGCTGGCGACAGAAGTCGAGCGGAGCCGACGTCCGGTCGACCCGGTCGAGCAACAGCCGCTCGTATTCGACGCCGAGCAACCGTTCGCCGCTGGGCATCGGACGACCGAGGACGAGTTCGTCCAGGAGCCCTTCGAGTTCACCCGGTCGGACGGGGCGGTTGGAGGTCATGCGCCGCACGGCTTACAGGTCCGGGCCGCTCCGGACAACGACGGGAGCGGCCCGTGGCCCGCCGCTATGCTCCCGCCCATGTCCGACCTCGCCCGCGCACTGACCGCGAAGCTGGGACCCCAGCGCGCGCTGACGACGCCCGAGGCCTTGTTGGCCTACGAGTGCGACGGGTTCACGATCCACCGCAAGCGCCCGACGGCGGTGGCCCTCCCGGAGTCGACGGAGGAGGTCCAGTGGCTCGTGCGACTCTGCAACCAGTTCCGCATGCCGTTCATCGCCCGCGGTGCGGGAACCTGCCTGTCCGGGGGGCCGACGCCCACGGGCGATGCGCTGTGCATCGAGACGGCGCGGATGAAGAAGATCCTGCGCGTCGAGCCGGAAGACCTCTACGCGGTGGTCCAACCCGGCGTCGTCAACGTGAAGCTCTCGGAGCACGTCGCCGGACACGGGCTCCACTACGCGCCCGATCCGAGCAGCCAGTCGGTCTGCACGATCGGCGGCAACCTCGCCGAGAACTCCGGCGGACCGCACTGCTTCAAATACGGGATGACGACGGACCACGTGCTCGGCGCTGTCGTCGTGCTGTCCGACGGTGAAATCGCCCGGATCGGACACGCCGCGGGTCCGCGGGACCCGCACGGGCTGGATCTGGTGGGCCTGTTCACGGGCAGTGAGGGCACGTTCGGGATCGCCACCGAGATCACGGTGCGCCTGTCCCGCAACCCGGGATCCATCCGCACGCTGCTCGCCAGCTTCACGTCGGTCGATGCCGCCTGTGCCGCGGTGGGCGACATCGTCGCGCACGGCCTCGTCCCCGCCGCGATGGAGATCCTCGACCAGGCGACGATCCGCGCGGTCGAAGCCTCGGTCTACCGTGCGGGCTACCCGCAGGACGCCGGCGCCGTCCTGCTGGTCGAACTCGACGGTCCCGAGGAAGCGCTCGATGAAGAAGCCCCCGAGGTCGAAGCCTTGTTCGCCCGACATGGCGCGCTCCGCGTCGAGCAGGCCAAGGACGCCGCCGAACGGAAGCGACTCTGGAAGGGTCGCAAGGGCGCGTTCGGCGCGATGGGCCGCCTGAAGCCCGACCTCTACGTCCTCGACGGCGTCGTGCCGCGGACCCGACTCGTCGAGACGCTCCGCGAGATCACGGCGATCGGCGAACGCTTCGGCGTCACGATGAGCAACGTGTTCCACGCAGGGGACGGCAACCTCCATCCGAACATCAGCTTCGACGGGCGCGACGAAGACGAGCGCCACCGCGTCGAGGAAGCGGGTCGCGCGATCCTCGAGCTCTGCGTCCGCATGGGTGGCAGCATCACCGGCGAGCACGGCGTCGGCACCGAGAAGCTGGACCACGTCCCGCTGATGTTCTCCGACGACGATCTCGACGTGATGGCACGCGCGCGGCGGGCCTTCGACCCCTCGGGGCTCTCCAACCCCGGCAAGGTCCTGCCCGCGCGGAGCGCGTGCGCCGAGACATCGAAGTGGCCGCAGATGGTCGCGCGCGTGCTGGACGAGGAAGCGTCGTGATGGTCACCACCGATCTCGACTTCCCGATCACAGGGTCCACGACGGTCGCCACGGCCGACGAGCTCGTCGAGCTGCTGCGCGCGCGGCGCCCCGAGGACGCGCCTGTCCGCATCTGTGGAACCGGCACCCGACAGCGGGAGCTCCCCGCACCGGACCGCCCCGTCCACATCGTCTCGCTCCGCGGGCTCGACCGCATCACGCGGCTCGACGCCGAGGACCTGACCTGTTCCGTCGAGCCCGGGATCCTCCGCGTCGACCTCGACCGCGCGCTCGGTCAGGCAGGCCTCCGTCTCGTCTGCCCACGGAACCGCGGGACGGTCGGGGGGCTCTTCGCGCTCGGACGCGAGAGCCTCCCGCTCGCGCCCGGACCGCTGGCGACACTCGGTGCGCGGGCCCTGCTGCTCGGCATGTCGGCGGTGCTCGGCGAGGGCGTTGCGTTCCGGTCCGGCGCGCGCGTCGTGAAGAGCGTCGCAGGATTCGATCTCCACAAGCTGTTCGTCGGGAGCCGCGGCCGACTGTGCGCCGCCACCGAGCTCCACCTCAAGCTGCGGCCGCTGCCACGCGCCTCGGAGACGTTCGAGAAGGGCAACCTCGACCGCGCGCAGGCGCTCGCGCTGTTCCGCGCACTGCGTCTGGACGACTCTCCACCCGTCGAGGTCGAGCTCGCCTGCGTGACCCCCGACGGGCCCTTCCGGATCCGCGGCCGCTTCGAGGGGGCGAGCGCCGTCGTGCGATCCAGGATGGCAGCCCACGACCTCGAGGCCGTCGAACCGCGCGAACCCGCCGATCCCGCGACGGATCCGCGCGAGCGGCTGTTCGGGCTGGTGCCTCCGAGCCAACTTGCCGGCCTGCTCTCGTCCGCGCCGTCCGGCACGTCGATCTGGTGCGACGGCACCGGGGGCTTCGCGCTGAGACCCCCGACCGCGGCAGACTCCGATCGGCTGCTCGAAGCCATGCCAGGTCTCGGCATCAGCGCCGAACTCGACCTCACGGAGCCATCCCGACGCGGGCGCGGCACCCCGCGCGATGCGGGAGCCCTCCGCATCGAGCAGCGCCTTGCCGACGCACTCGACCCGGGACACGTGTTCGCATGAAGCAGAGCCTCGACTTCTACACGCGCTCGTTGGACTGCGTGCACTGCGGTCTGTGTCTCGAAGCCTGCCCGACGTACGGCGTGCTCGGCCTCGAGACAGACTCACCGCGCGGTCGGATCTACCTGATGCGCGCGCTCGCCGAGGGGCGTATCGAGGACCCGGAGGCGATCCGTCCTCACCTCGACCAGTGCCTCGACTGCCGCGCCTGCGAGACGGCCTGTCCGTCCGGCGTGCGCTACGGCCGCATCCTCGAGACCGTGAAGAGCGAGCTCGAGGAGAAGAGGCCGAAGCGCGGCTTCCAGGCCTCCCTGACCCGGTTCCTGCTGGCGCGTGTGGTGGCCCACCAGGGGCGGCTTCGGGCTTTCTTCCGCTTTGCGCGCTTCGCGGAGTGGGTGGGTCTGCGTCGACTCGCGCGCGTGCTCGGGCTCCTGCCCGCGTCCATGGACGCACTGGTGCCGCACGTGCCGAACGCCGCAGAACGCAAACCCATCCGGGGAACGTTCCGACCCGACGGCGCGGTCCGCGGGCGGGTCGCGCTGTTCACCGGCTGCGTGATGGAGCAGGTCTTCGGGCGGATCAACGCGCAGACGCGCGACCTGCTCGTCCAGAACGGCTTCGAAGTGGTGGCGCCCGACACCCAGGCTTGCTGCGGCGCGCTGCTGATCCACAACGGGCAGGAGCGCGAGGCCCGGGGGCTCGCGCAACGGAACGTCGCAGCCTTCGCGGGCTTCGACCACATCATCACGAACAGCGCCGGATGCGGCGCGGCGCTGCGCGAGTACGGCGATCTGCTCGGCACGGCCGAGGCGTCGGATCTCGCCGCGCGCTGTGTCGACGTGACGGCCTTCCTCGCAGAGCAGGGGCTGACAGCGACGCCTGCGCGGCGCGAGGTCACCGTCGCCTACGACGCCCCCTGCCATCTCTGCCACGCCCAGGGTGTGCGGTCGGCGCCCACCGACCTCCTCGCCCAGGTCCCGGGGCTGCGACTCGCGCCGAACCCCCGTGCCGAGGACTGCTGCGGCTCGGCGGGGATCTACAACCTGCTGCAGCCGGACATCGCGCACGCGATCGGTCAGAAGAAGGCAGAAGACCTCGCGGCGACGGGCGCCGACCTCGTCGCCACCGGCAATCCAGGCTGCATGATGCAGATCGGGGCGCATCTGCGTGCCTGCGGCTCGACGCAGCGCGTCGTGCATCCGGTCGAACTGCTGTTGCCGAACCCGCCCTCGTGATCCGCGCTCGCCTCAGGAAGCCCGTCGGCCTGCTCATCGTGGGCCTGGCGGCCGCTGGCCTTGCGACCGGCTGGGACTCGGACACCGCGTCGTCTGCAGGCTCGGTCCGCGCGGGCGTCTCGAGCACCCGCGGACCTGCAACCTCCGCCGTAACGGTGCTTCTGGACGCCGCGCGCAGGATCGACGACGCCCGCCGGCAGGGGATGCAAGCGCTCGACGCCGTCGTCGCGGACCTCGAACGCGAGACCGCCCGGGCAGGAGCCGCCGCCGAGGACTGGCACGCGCTCGCCGAAGTCTTGCTCGAACGGTCTTTGCTCCGGGACGTCCGCAAAGGCATGGCCGTCGGCCGGCCGACGCACACCGAGCTCCCCACTGACCTCGCGGCCGATGTCTCGGCCGGCATCCGCGCGGCAGAGAAGGCCATCGAGGCCGGCGACGACAGCGCCGAGATCCACCGCATCCTGTCCGCGCTGCTGTCACGTCAGGTGACGGGCATCGGCTCGGCCCTCAAGCTCCGCGGCCGCATGGAGGCCGAGCTCGCGCTCGCCGAGGAGCGCGCGCCCGACCATCCGAAGGTCCTGATCGCCCGTGCGTGTGGCCAGCTCTTCGCCCCGAACCGACTGTTCGGACACGACCCGGTCGCCGCCGAACAGAAGTTCGTGCGCGCCGCCGAGGCCCTGCCGACCGACGAACGCCCGTGGATGTTCGCGTCGATGTGCGCGTGGCTGCAGGGCGATGGAGAGCGCGCTCTGACCCACATCGACGCCGCGGCGAAACGGAACCCTGACCACCCCTACATCCGCGAAGTCGCGCAACGCCTGCGTGCCGGGGCTCCCGACCCATTCGGCCCGGACGCCTGAGACAACGACGCGATCGCCCGCGTGGTCGACAAGTGCTCGGTCAAGAGGACGCTGGCGTCACGGCCTCGGCGCACTGACTGCGCGGGCGCGCGGCCCGTCAGCGGAACGCAACGATGTGCCGGACGCCGTTGCTGACGGACAGGACGCCATTGCCCGCCCGCGCATCGAAGACCAGCCACTGCGAGTAGAACGAGGCGCCGACGTAGGAGCTCTGGGCCGGCATGGGGAACGGCAGCCGCGCGATCCCCGTTCCGGGGCTACCACCCACGGTCGGCACCGATGCCGTCGCGACGAGATCGACGAGCAGCGCGCAGCCGAAACCTCCGAACGGCGCAAGGTCGAACGGCAGCGGCGTTCCGTTCCACGTCGTGTCACTGCCACCGACCAAGAACACGGCGTTGCTCTGCACAGCCGCGTCGGTCAGCAGCATCGTGTAGGCGCTGTTGCCCGGCAGCGGCAGGCCGCCGTCCACGGAGTGCGACGGCACGCGTCCGCCCTCACCGAGACAGCCGTTCCCGTAGGGCCACGCGAGCGCCTCGTCGTAGAGGAAGCGGATCGCGACACCGGTGTTGGCCGAAGTCGTGGCCGCCGTGCGCGCGACCGGGTTGTTGACCGTGAACAGCCGCGCGGTGCGCCCCAGCGTGAACGGCGCATACTCGAGGTCGTAGAGGTACGGCTGGTTGCCGTTGCCGTTGTCGAAGACCTTGATGTCGACGACGACGCCCGAGGCCCCGTCCCAGACGAACTCGTTGCGGAACTGGATCTGCACCGGGAACTGCGTGCTCGCCGGGGCCTGCATCGTGATCTGCTGGCGCGGCAGCACGGTGGTCCGACCGCTGACGAAGTTGTTGTCGAACGTGCCCGAGTAGGTCGAGGGCCGTGCGTTGGCCATCGTCACCTCGACGTCGACCACGCGCCCTCCCACACCGGTCCGCCCGGGCCCCGCGAAGAACCACATCCCCGTGACCCGGATCGGCTTCGGGGACTGGAGCTGCCACTCGAGCGCCGAGAACCACTGCTGGTAGCGCATCGACGGCCCGGCGAACGGGTAGCTGTTGTTCTGCGGATTGTTCCGCAGGGAGGGTAGATCGATCGCCCCCTGCCCCACCGCGACGCCGGCCAGCGCCACGCAGAGGGCGAGCGCACGCACCCAAGCGTTCATCGGTAGAAGAACTCGCTCGTGTTGTCGACGCCGGCCGGGGTGTCCCCACCGAGGATGTGGAGCTGTCCGGCCGTCGTCTCGTAGTAGCCCGAGGCCGCCCGCGGTCGGGTCAGCGAGGGCCCCGCGCGGAAACGTCCCGTCGCCACGTCGTAGACCTCGACGCCCTGCAGCGGAGTGAGCGCGAACAGCGTCCCGTCCCCACCACCGATCTGCATGATCTCGCCGTTGCCGAGCGGGTAGGCGATGTGCAGCGCACGCGCCTGGGACATCGACCCGGTCGCCGTGAACGTGTTGGCCGCTTCGTCGTAGACCTCAGCCGCCGCCGTCGGCGTCCCCCACTGCGTGAGCGAAATCGTGCCGACGCCGCCCGCGAGCAGCCATCGGCCCGGGCTCACCTCGATGGTCGTGCCCTGTGCACGCGCCTGGCGAAGCGCGGGCCCGGAAGCCATCTGGTTCGTCGTCGGGTCGTAGATGTCGGACGACGCCTCGATCGTGGGGATCCGGATGATGAAGGTGTACCAGCTCACGCCGCCGGCCAGCACGAGGCGACCATCCGCACGCGCGAACGACGCGTGCCCCGCCCGCGGCTTCGACAGCTGCGGGCCGGTCGTCCAGGTGTTCGTCACCGGGTTGTAGATCTCGACCGAGCGCGTGACCGAGAACACCGGGTCGATCGGCGTGTTGGGTGCGTTCAGGTCGGTGATGCCGCCCGACACCAGCACGCGACCATCCGGCAGCCGCGTCGCTGCGTGCCCCATCCGGCCGGTCGCCATGCTCGCCACGGCCGTGAACGTCTGCGCGACCGGGTCCCAGATCTCTGCCGTCGCCTGCGGGTCGTTCGTCCGGTTGACGCCGCCGGCGAGCAGCCAGCGGCCGTCGAGCAGCTCGGTCGCCGTGTGCAGCGACCGTTCGATCGTCAGGTCCGGACCCGGCTGGAACGCGTCCGTCAGCGGGTCGTACCACTCGGTGTCTCTTCGCGCAGCCTGCGCGAAGATCGCACCGGCCCCACCGCCAGCGAGCAGGAAGCGGCCGTCCGCAGAAGGCAGCACCGGAAAGAACGAGCGCGCGTTCAGGAATCCGACCAAGCGGTCGGAGAAGACCCCGCCGGGTCCGAACCAGACGGCGCGCGGGGCGGAGACCTCATCCACGAGCCGCGTCTGGGACGGCAGCGACAGGCCCTGGAACAACAGGCGCTGGTCGAGCAGCGAGGGGTTGTTCGGAATCGGCAGGCTCGGCGGGGTGAACGCGCCGTTCGCGAGGAACGGACCGATCTGCGCGATGTCGAGGAGCTCGAGGCCGACGCGGAGGCTCCGCGGATCGGTCGGGTCGAGCAGGGCCAGCGGCGTCGGCCCCGTGGTCACCGAGAGGATGATCGCAGCCCACTGCTGGAACGGCAGTCCGCCGCGCAGGGACATGTCGATCTGGCCCGGCAACGTGCCGCCACGGACCTCGAGTTCGAGACCCTGGGCGGGCACGGCGGCGGCCAGGAAGAGGCCGAGGAAAGCGGCTGGCGCAGTCCGGATCATGGCGCGTTTCGCGGGCTGGAACGGCGTGGGGGCCGCTGACTCTGGAGCCAGTCGGTGTCCCGAGAGCCGGGTCAGTGTAGCGAACCGCGCGCCGGACGGTGGCAGGAGGGCCACCCGGGCGATCGGCGACGTGTCGGAGGACCACCGGGGCAGCCCCGGTCTGGGGCGCGCCGCACCGGACGAGTTCCGTCGGAATCAGAGCCGGACGACGCCGTCGGGCTCAGACCGGCCCAGCGGCCGTGCGGCCGAGGCGACAGGCCCGGCGCAGCCACATCATCGCGCGTTCGACTTCGCGCGGTCCCGTCACCGGGATCTCGACGAACTCCCGCGAGTGCGGGTCTCCGTCATCCGGCTGGCGCTTCGCGCCCTGGATCTTCAAGGCCTCGATGACCTGCGGCGGGGCAAGTCGGACAACGACACCCTTCTTGCCGAGGTAGGCGAACACCTGCCCCCGGACGAAGAAGCTGTCCTTGCCGTTTTCGGTCTTCCGGGTGACGTCTTTCCAGGCGCAGAGGCGCTCGACGATGGTTGCGAGTGGGCCGGACATTGGGGCGCAGACTATAGCACGAGTGCCCGCCCGCCCGAAAGCCCCGGCCGTCCGACCGACTGCGGTCGAGCGGAAGCCGTCCGCGGAATCCCGGCTCGGACGGGGCTCGCAGACCGGTCGGTCAGCCCCGGAACAGCCAGTTCCGCATCACCAGGAACACCATCGACGGGTACTCGTCGAGCCGGCGCCTGAGGTAGGCGATCGCCATCGGCCAGCCGAGGGCGAACGGCACGTAGAGGCGGCATCGGACCCCCCTACCGCGGAGCTCGCCCAGCAGCCGATCGCGCGGAACCCCATACAGCATCTGGACTTCGTAGCGATCGGGTGCCGCCCCCGTCGCCGGGACCACCTCGTCCACGAAGCGCCGGACGAACGGCTCGTCGTGCGTCGCGAACTCGACGTAGTGCCCCCGCTCCAGCAGGACCCGGGCGCACCGGAGCATCCGCTCCTTCATCTCACGCTTGTCGGTGATCGCGACCGTATCCGGCTCGGCGTAGATCCCGATGACGAGGCGAACGCGGATGCCGGGCGGGAGTCGATCCAGGTCGGCCTCGGTGCGGTTCAGCCGGGTCTGGAGCACACAGCCGACGTCGGTCAGCCCGTCCTCATGGAGCTGGCGCAGCAGATCGAACGTGAAGTCGGTCCAGTGCCGACTCTCCATGTCGAGGGTGCAGCGCAACCCCTTGGCGCGAGCGTGGTTGGCGATCGTCCGGATCGCCTCCGCAGCCCCTCGGGCGTCCCCACCCCGCTCCAGCGGTCGGGTCGTGTAGCTCGACAGCTTCATCGAGACCGTCGGGCGGTCGAGCGGGTCGGCGCGCGCGAACCCCGGATCGCTCACCGTGCGATCGATCAGCTCGAGGTAGGTCTCGATATTTCTCTGGACCGTCTCCTCGTCCTCGATGTCCTCGGCGAGGAGGTCGAGGCTGCTTCCGAGCCCTCGCTCCGCGTGGAGCTGGGACGCGGTCCGGATCGCCTGCTCGACGGAATCGCCGGCGACGTACGGACGCGCAAACACCCGGACGAGGAACGGGGGGATCAGACGGATGAGGGGGTTCACGGTCGGTCGGGCCGGGATCATGCCGGGCAGCCCGGCTGTGTGCCAATACCAGCGCGGGGCCGCGATCGCGCGGCGGAGGCGGCGTCTTCGCCAGCTGCACGCGCGTGGAGCCGCGCGCCGAATCGGCCCGCGGTCCCCCGGTTCGGCTCAAGTCGCGGACGACGAAACGCCGATGGCACCGGGACCTCCGCCTCGCCCGTCCCATGCGTGTTGTCTTCGTCCTCGACCCCACGACCGGCCCTGCCGGCGACCCAGGCCCCGTCCTGGAGTTCGCGTCCCGGTTGCCGGACCGCGGGATCCAGGCCGAGCTGTTCTGGTTCGGGGACCGCGTCCCGCCCGAACTGCCCGAGGAGACACCCTACGGCTCGAGCCCGACCCGCCTCCCGACCGCGGACCTGCTGATCGCCACGTCGTCGGACACCGTCGAGTTCGCGGTCGCCGCCCGCCGCGGGCCCGTCGTCCGTCTCGTGACCGAGGCCGCGCCGGCGCCAGGGCGTCCGGTGCCCACGATCGTCGCAGGCGACACGACGCGGGTCGCGGGCGTGCCCCGCGGCGAGATCCACGCGATCGGCCTCGGCGTCGACACCTCTACGTTCACCCCGCAGACCGGACCCCGCCGACCGGGCCCGACCCGGATCGGCACGCTGGGCTGGGACGCGGCACGCGGTGCGGCCGTCGTCGCCGCTCTGGCCGGCTACGAGATCCAAGCCGAGGCTGTCCGCATCGAGGACTCCTGCCTCGTCCGCACGGGTCGCACGCGGGCGACGCTGCTCCGGGACTGCGATGTCCTGGTCCTCGCCGAGGGCGCAGACCGCCTCGCCGTCGAAGCGATGGCCTGCGGGGTGCCCTGCATCCTCGCCGACACGCCCGCAACGCGCGGCTGGCTCGGCGATCGTTCGGGCGCCGCGCTGCTCGTCGACACCTCCGACCCGCGGAGCGTCACCGAAGCCGCGGTGTTCCTGACCCGCCACCAGGGTCTCCGTCGCGACGTCCTCGAGGCGGGCTCGGCCACGGCTTCCAACCACGCGTGTGAGCCCAGCACCGACGACCTCGCCCACGCTCTCCGGCGCGCACGCGAGCGCGCCCGGGAGACCCTGACTCCGACCGCTGCGACCACGGCCGCCGAGCGTCCGTGCGCGATCCCGGCCTCCCCGCTCGCATGGACGCGCGTCGCCGTCGAACGCCTCGTGCGCGGCGACGCCGAGGGTGCTCTGCGTGCCACCGACCGGGCACTCGCGGCGGGCGGCACGTCGTGTCGGCTCCTCGAGGTCCGGGCCCGCGCATTCGAGGCGCTGTCGCGCGACGAAGATGCGCTGCACGTGCTGGATGCCGCGAGCGACCACCGCGACGCATCGCCCGAGACGTTCCGCGAACTGGCTCGCCACCTCCGCCGCTGCGGCGAGGTCGCCCGGGCCCGCATCGCCGAGAGCGAGGCCGCCGTTCGCGCGGCCTGCGGCTGACGAACGGGTCAGCCGGCGTCGACGGCGATCCGGAATGCGATCAGCGCCACGTAGCCCAGGACGAGCACGGCTCCCTCGGTCCGCGACATCCGCCCGTCCTTGCCGAGGAACGGCACGAGCGCGAGGCTGACGATCACCAGGGCCGGTGTGTCGTAGCGCAGCAGGTCCCCACTGACGGTCTGGGGCACCGCCGTGCAGCTCACGCCGAGAATGCCGAGGGCATTGAAGATGTTGGAGCCGAGCACGTTTCCGACGGCGACGTCCTGCTGACCGCGGCGAGCTGCGACGAGCGACGTGACGAGCTCGGGTGCCGAGGTCCCGAACGCGACGATCGTCAGCCCGATCATCACGTCCGACACGCCGAGGCGCCGCGCGATGTCACTCGCCGACCCGACGAGCAGGTCCGCGCCGAACACGAGTACGGCGAGTCCCAGCAGGATCATCAGCGCGGCCGACGTCATCGAGACGCGCTTCTCGGCGACCGGTACGGGCGGCTCGTCGAGCAAGGCCTTCGCGGCCCGGTCGTTGGACGCCTCGGCCTTGCCGACGCGATAGCCACGCCACAGGAACAGCCCCATGCCGATCAGCAGCAGGACGCCGTGGATGCGACCGAGACGCGAGTCGGTGCCGAGCAGCGCGAGGAACGGCACGAATGCGCAGGCGATCGCGATGCGCACCTCGGTCCGGATGACGGCGTAGTGGACGGAGATCGGCTGGATCCAGGCGGTCAGGCCGAGGATCAGCGCGATGTTCATCAGGTTCGAACCGACGACGTTGCCGAGCCCGATGCCCTCTCGCCCCTGGAGTGCCGCGCCGAGCGTTGCCGCGAGCTCTGGCGTCGAGGTCCCGAAGCCGACGATCGTCAGCCCGATGAAGAACGACGACAGCCCGAGCCGTCGCGCGATCGCGACAGATCCACGCACCAGCGCTTCGGCCCCCACGGCCAGGAGCGCGAGCGAAACGAGAAGCGGTAGCAGGGACAGCATGGGCGTCGAGTCCGTGCGATGGTCTGGGCTCAGCCGGTGCTGACCGCGAACTCGCCGGCGTCGTCGGCTTCCGGGGTTCCCACCTCGGCGGCGAGGGCTTCGAGCGCGGAGCACGCGCCGACGACATCGGACGCGTCCCAGAGCAGCGCGGCGATGCGTTCGTGGACCTCGGGGCGTGGGTCACGCAGCACGACCTCAGCGGGCGGCAGGTCGCCTTCGTCGACGACGCGCGTCTGCATCAGCGGATAGGCGCGCGCCTTCTCGACGAACACGTCCTCCGGCATCGGCCGGTAGCGGCAGAAGAACGAGAAGTGCCAGGGCAGGAAGAACATCGCGCGCTTGCGGCCCTTCTCGTCGTCGCGGAAGTGTTCCTTCGCGTAGCGCACGAGCCGCAGGTAGACCTCGACGCGCTCCTCGGTCGTCGGCAGCCACGTCCTGCCGCTGGCACACTCCTCGAAGAGCCACGGCTTGATCAGCACTCCGCGCGCGAGCATCACGGCGGCACAGCCCGACTGTGCGATGCGGTCCTCGGCTTCGTGCCAGGTCAGCACGTCGCCGTTGCCGACGACCGGGATCGAACGCTCCTGGACGAGCTGCGCGACGAGGTCCCAATCGGCGGCGCGCGTGTAGCGCTGTTCGCGGGTCCGCCCGTGCAGGGTGATCATGGAGGCGCCGGCCTCCTCGACGAGCCGCGCGATCTCGGGCGCGTTGATCTCGCCTTCCTTCCAGCCAGCCCTGATCTTGACGGTCACCGGCACGTCGAGCGCCTCGACCATCGCCTCGACGATCCGCGCGAGCGCGGCCGGGCGCTGCAGCAGCGTCGACCCCATGCCGCGGCGGATCACGTCGTGGATCGGACAGCCCGCGTTGATGTCGACGAAGTCGGCGCCCCGCTCGACCGCGATCTTCGCGGCTTCGACGCCGTCCTTCGGGTTGCCGACCGCGAGCTGCACGCCGAAGCACGCCTCCGACTCATGGCGACGCAGCAGCGCCATCTCCGACGGGCGGCGGCGGACGACCTGCTTGGAGTAGGCCATCTCCGACATCGTGACCTTGGCCCCGAAGTCGACGCACAGCCGTCGGAACGGCAGGTTGCCCCCCTTGGTCAGAGGGGCGAGCAGGAAACGGGGCGGGGTCCAGCGCGACATCGGGGCGGAGAGCGTAGCGGGGCGCCGTTCCGAAACACCGCGGAGCTGCGCCCGCGGGAGACGCGGTCAGCCTCGGTTGAGCCAGAACAGACCGGCGTTCAGCCAGGTCGCGTAGCTCACCCAGACCGCGTAGGGCACCAAGAGCCAGGCGGCTGCCGCGGAGACGCCGCGGGCCGTCCGGATCAGGAGGGCAAGGGTCCCGAGCAGCAGGCCGATGTCGACCAGGGACGCGAGGAGTGCGTGGAGGCCGAAGCACAGCCAGGACCACGCCGCATTCAGGATCAGCTGCACGGCAAAGAGCCGCAGCGCGCGGGTCCGGGTCGGGGTGGCCTTCGCCTTCCAGAGCTGGGCTCCCGCCACGGCGATCATCACGTAGAGCGTGGTCCAGACAGGCCCGAAGACCCAGGGAGGCGGCGTTCCGGGCGGCTTCGCCAGACCGGCATACCAATCGCCGGGGGGGAAGAGGGCGCCCGTCGCCGCCACAGCGAACACGACCAGGAGGAAGACGACTTGGATCACGGCGTCGAGTCTCCCGCAGCGGCGCGGCGGCGCACCGCAAGAAAACCGATCGGGTCCCCGACGATCGCCGACTCGACGAGGACATCGTCGGCCTCGACGTCCACTCCCAACCGGTCGGCAGCCCGCAGCAGCCAGGGCACCTCCTCGACCGTCGTCGTGAACACCGACTCCGGTCCGGCCGCGCCCAAGAGCGCATCGACCAGGGCTTCGATCGCCGCCCGCTCCCGCGCGAACGCGTCGACGTCGAGGAACGCCGGAGGCATCCGGCCGTAGCCGACCGCGCTGACCTGGGGCCAGGTCTCGGGGTCGGTCAGCACGCTGACCATCGAAACGTGGTCGAGGTCCCGCAGACGGCTGGCCACGATCCCGGCGTCGGCGGCTTCCACCGCCACGGATCCGTCAAGACCGGCCTTCTCGAGACCCTCGGCCAGGATCCGGCACTCCTCGGCGCGGAGGTTCGCGATGTGGACCGACCGGCCGCGCTCGACGACCTCGGCCACGACGGCCGGCAGGTCCGCAACCCCGCCGCCGACATAGAGACTGCGGCCGCCCTGCCGGAGCCGAGGGAGCAACGCATCGGCCCAACGGAGACCGAGTCGGAGCGCCTTGCCCCGGTGCTCGGCCCAGAACGCCTCTCCTCCGTCGTCGCAGTAGACGTGTCCGAGCCCGTCCCAATCGAGGGCCCGGAACAGCTGCCGGAGAACGCGGTCGGTCTCGGGTCGGCCGATTGCAGATTCCTTAGCCACGCTTTTGCCGATTCTGATCTGCAGGCCTACCCTGCGCACCATGATCCTGGGATCGATCGTACTGGCCGGAGGAGGCAGCTCGCGCATGGGCACTTCGAAGGCCGGTCTCGCCTGGGGTGACCGCACGCTCCTGCTGCACACGGTCGAGGTGCTGCTCGACTTCACGTATCCGGTCGCGGTCGTGTCCCGCGACCAGGAGCAGGAGCTGCCGCCGCTGCACACCGAGTGCGACCTGATCTTCGATCGGGAACCCGGAGGCGGACCGCTGCAGGCCATCGAAACCGGCATGGCCTACGTGTTCAGCCGCTGCGACGCCGTGCTCGTCGCGAGCTGTGACCTGCCGTTCCTCGACGGCAAGGCGGTCGAGTGGCTCTCCGACCAGCTCGGCGATCACACCGGAGTGGTCCCGGTCGTCGACGGGCAGCCGCAGCCGCTCTGCGGCATCTACAGCGAGCGCGCGCTGCCGAAGATCCGCGAACTGGTGCAGGGCGGGGAGCGGCGCGCCCAGGCGCTGGCAGAACTGCCGGGGATCCAGCTGCTGTCGGAAGAAGCCTGCCGGGCCTTCGATCCCGAACTGCGCTTCCTGCGCGACATCGATACGCCCGAGGAATACGAGCAGGCGCGCCGCGACGCCGGGCAGGCGTAGCTCGGCGGCTTCGCGGGGCGACTCCGCCATGCGCGTGACGATCCTGGGTTCGGGAACGGCCGTCCCCCACCCCGATCGCTTCCCGGCCGGCTGTTTGATCGAGGACGGCGCGCGACGCGTCCTCGTCGACCTCGGGCCCGGCGTGCTGCGTCGGCTGGCGTCCCTCGGCATCGACCTCGACGGCATCGATGCCGTGCTGCTGACGCACTACCACACCGACCACTGCGCCGACCTCGCGGCCCTGCTGTTCGGGCTGCGCAACCCGCGCTACGAGGGACGCCCGCCACTCCGGATCGTCGGCGCACCGGGCCTCGAGGACCTGCTGCGTCACCTGACCGCCGCTTGGCCCTGGCTCGAACCGCGCGGCTTCGAGCTGGAGGTCCGTGAGATCGCCGCGGGCCGACACGAGGTCGCGGGAATCCCGGTCGAGGCGGTACCGGTCGAACACACCGACGCGAGCCTCGGCTATCGCGTCACGGGATCGAACGGTGCGGTCGCGGCCTTCAGCGGGGACGCCGTCGCCTGTCCCGCGCTCGTCCCGCTGGCGCGGGGTGCAGAGCTGTTCATCTGCGATGCCGCCTTCCCGGGCGCCCATCCGGGGCCCGGCCACATGACGCCCGCCGAGGCCGGCCGGGCTGCGGCGCGGGCGGGCGTCCACACGCTGGTTCCCACCCATTTCTACCCGGAGTGCGAGGGCCACGACCTCGAGGCCGAAGCTCGCGCAGAGTTCGACGGAGAGGTCGTCCTGGCCCAGGACCTGCTGGCGTTCGAGCTCGCTCCCGGCCGGGTGACACCCGTCGAATCTTGATTCCGAGGGCCGGTCGTCGAATCCTCTTCGCCCCACGAATCCGGCCCGGCCCACCCGATCGCGGGTGGGTCACCCTGCGCCGGGCGTTCCGAACCCCACGAAGAACCCACCACCATGACCACGCAACGAGCCGAACAGCACGCGTTCGCCGCCGAGGTCGACCAGGTCCTGTCGATCGTCGTCAACTCGCTCTACAGCCACAGGGAGGTCTTCCTCCGCGAGCTGATCAGCAACGCGAGTGATGCGCTCGACAAGCTGTCGTTCGAAGCGCTGACCGACGCGTCGCTCCTGGGAGACGACAAG
>JBEAPQ010000432.1:0-14125 GCA_041164325.1 Planctomycetota bacterium
GCGCCTCGCAGAGGTTGTGCCCCTCGCCGAGGACCGCCCCGTCGCGCACGACGACGGCCCCCACCGGGACTTCGCCCCGTGCGGCAGCCCGTTCGGCGAGCTCCAGACACAGACGGATCCAACGCTCGTCTTCGTCGCTTGTCCCTGTCATCGGAAGCGGCCTATCATGCGCCATTCCACCGCCATACGAGGGGCCATCACTTGACCAAGCGCGACCTGCTGTCCGCCGCCGACCTGACCCGCGAAGATCTCGAGAACATCCTCGAACTCGCGGAACGCACCAAGGGGAAACGATCTTCACAGATCCTGGCCGGCAAGACGCTCGGCCTCCTCTTCTTCGACCGCAGCCTGCGCACCCGCGTCTCCTTCGAAGTCGCTGCTGTCCAGCTGGGCGGCCACTGCATCAACATCTTCGCGGACCGCGAGATGTACGACCTCGAGCCCGATGACCAGGCGGTCATGGACGGGCTGGCCGAGGAGAGCGTTAAGGATGCGGCGCGCACGCTGTCCCGCTACGTCGACGCACTGGGGATCCGCCAGCTGCGCCGGACCGGCTCGTGGGAAGAGGATCGCCAGGAGATCCTGCTCCATGCCTATGCGAAGCACGCCACGGTTCCGGTCGTCAACCTCGAGTCGACGATGGAGCACCCGTGCCAAGCGATCGCGGACGTGATGACGATGCGCGAACGGCTGCTCCGCCTGCAGGGTCGGCGCATCACGCTGGCGTGGACCAACAACCCGCTGCCGAAGAACATCGGCCCCTGCCACTCCCTGCTGCAGATGGCCGCGCTGTCCGGCATGGAAGTGACGCTCGCGCACCCGCTCGGGTATGAGCTCGACGGGGACGTCGTCCAGACCGCGACCACGCATGCCGAGACCGCGGGCGGGAGCGTGCGCGTCGTCAACTCGCTCGAGGACGGCCTCCGCGGCGCAGAGGTCGTCTACACGCGGTCTTGGGGTTCGACCAAGTACTGGGACGACCCCGAGCGCGAGACGATGGTCAAGCGATCGCTGCAGTCCTGGCTCATCGACGAAGCCGCCATGCAGACCACGCAGAACGCGCTGTTCATGCACCCGCTGCCGGTCCGCCGCGGCGTCGGTGTGACCGACGGCGTGCTCGACGGCGACCGCTCGGTGATCTACGAGCAGGCAGAGAACCGCGTCCACGCCCAGAAGGCGCTGCTGACGCATCTGCTCGGCTGAGCTCGGAGACCGGCCGGCGGCGCTTTCAGCCGTCGGCCTCGCGCATCGCCGCCCAGGTCTTCGCGAGGCCTTCATCCAGGCCGACGCGGGCCCGGAATCCGACCATCCGTTCGCCGAGGGACGGATCGGCGACCCAACCCCGCGCGGCGACTTCGCGGAGCTTGTCGCTGCTGATGAAGCTGGACCTGCCGCGGGCCCGCGCGAACCCGTCCAAGAGCGGTCCGAGCAGCCGCAAGAGCGGCATCGGCACCGGCAGCAGTCGCGCACGCCGACCCGCCGCGCGCGCGACCCGGCGCATCAGGTCATGACTGTCGGTCCGCTCTGCACCCTCGATCGGAATGTGCCCGCGGAGCGCCCTCTCCAGGCCGACGCGCTCGATGCAATCGACGACGTCGTCGACGTGCGCGATCGAGAGCGGACGCCGACGCAACGGCACTGGCGTGACGACTGCGGTTGCCTGGCGGAACAGCAGCGCGGTTGCAGGATCACCAGGACCGTAGACAGCAGGTGGCCGCACGACGGTCCAGTTCATCCACCACCAGTGGGCCAGGAGCGTCCGCTCCGCGTCGAGCTTGCTGCGGCCGTACTGCGAGACGGGACGGCAGTTCTCGGGAGGAGCACCCGAGCCGACTCCGTCCGTCGTCGGCCGCGCTGCGGCGAGGGACGACACGAGGACCAGACGTGCGTCCCGGTTCTCTCTCTCCATCGCCGACACGACGTTCTGCGTGCCGCCGACGTTCACGTCGACGAAGTCAGCCGGACGCAGCGCCGTGGTGCGCGCCGCGAGGTGATAGATGCTGTCGACGCCCCGGACCGCCGACGCGACGGAGGCTGCATCGAGGATGTCCCCGGCCACGAGGCTCTCCTGCGGCAGTCCGACAGCGGCAGCGCGCACCGGGTCCCGGACCAGGAGGCGGAGATTCCCGGCGGGCACACCGCGCGCGAGGAGCCTGCGTGCGAGTGCTCCGCCGAGGAACCCGGTCGCTCCGGTGATCAGGATGCGCTCAGCCATCGCGTCGTCATCGTGTGCGGTCGACTCCGGCGGCGCACCCGGAGGATCGGGGGGGCGCCAGAATTGGAAACAATTGCCCGGATATTCACCGGAATCTAACCTGCGTGAAAACAGGGCCAGATCCGGCCCTTTTGCAATCCGCCGTGGACCTCTTCGACAAGTGTGACGGATTCACCCGCGCCCGCGACCTGCAGGCCCACGGGATGTACCCCTACTTCCTCCCGATCGCCGGCAGTGAAGGCACGGAGGTCGAGATCGATGGGCGGCGGCTGGTCATGGCGGGGAGCAACAACTACCTCGGACTGACGCACCATCCCCACGTCGTCGAGGCCGCGCGGAAGGCGATCGAGACCTTCGGCACGTCCTGCACCGGCTCGCGCTTCCTCAACGGCACGCTCGAGCTACACGAGGAGCTGGAGCGCAGGCTCGCCCGCTTTCTCGGCCGCGAGTCGGCGCTCTGTTTCTCGACGGGATTCCAGACCAACCTGGGCGTGATCGCGGCGCTGTGCGGGCGCGAGGACGTGATCCTCTGCGACCGTGAGAATCACGCGTCGATCTTCGACGGAACGCGGCTCAGCTTCGCAGAGGTCCGGAAGTTCCGGCACGGGGACATGGAGGACCTGGAGCGCCAGCTCCGCCGGGTCTCCGAGGCCGGACCGCGCGGCAAGCTGATCATCGTCGACGGCGTCTTCTCGATGATGGGCGACATCGCCGACCTGCCGACCATCGTCCGACTCGCACGCGCGTACGGCGCGCGCGTCCTCGTCGACGAGGCGCACTCGACCGGGGTCCTGGGCGCACGGGGGCGGGGCGCGGCCGAACACTGCGGCGTCGAGGAGGACGTCGACCTGGTCCTCGGGACGTTCAGCAAGAGCTTCGCGAGCCTCGGAGGCTTCGTCGCGGGCCCCGAGCGCGTCATCCACTACGTCAAGCACCACGCCCGCTCGCTGATCTTCTCGGCCTCCATCCCCCCTTCCGCCGCGGCCGCGGCCCTGGCCGCCCTCGATGTCATCGAGTCCGAACCCATCCTCCGCACGCGCGTCATGGAGACGGCCGCCTACATGCGAACCGGGCTCGCGTCGCTCGGGCTGCAGGTGAGCCACGCCGACACACCCATCGTCCCCGTGTTGGTCGGCGACCCGGACCGCCTCTTCGCCTACTGGAAGAACCTGTTCGAACTCGGACTGTTCACGAACCCGGTGACGGCCCCGGCCGTCCCGGCGGGCGGCGACCTGATCCGCTCGTCCTACATGGCCACCCACTCACGCGCACAGTGCGACCGCGCGCTCGACATCTTCGAACGCGGCGCCCGCGCCGTGGGGCTCCTCGGGAGCGAAGCTCCGGTGGGATTCTCACGCGTCGCGACGTGAACGTGCGCGGACGCGTCCGACACCCTGGGTTGTCGCCCCGCCGCCGCTAGAATCCTGGTGGCGCCGGGAGGGCGACGGGTCCGACAAGGCGTCGGGCGCGTGCACTGGATGGTCCCCCGGCCCGGACCACGATGAGCGTGCCGGACTTCGTCCATCTGAGGACCCACAGCCACTACAGCCTCCTCTCGGCCCCCGCGCGGATCAAAGACCTGGTCCGATCCGCGGCGGCCGACGAGCAGCGCGCGCTCGGGCTGACCGACAGCGGCAACCTCTACGGCTCGATCGAGTTCTACAAGGGCTGCAAGGCCCAGGGGATCGCTCCGATCCTCGGCATGACTGCCTACGAGGCCGGACGTTCGCGGCGGGAACCGACCTCCGCCTCGAACCCGACCCAGCAGCTGACGCTGTTCGCGCAGAACGAACGCGGCTGGGACAACCTCAAGAAGCTGTCGTCGATCGGCTTCCTGGAGGGCTTCTACTACCGGCCGCGCATCGACCGGGAGGCCCTCACGCAGCATGCCGAAGGCCTGATCGGCCTCTCTGGCGACCTCTCGGGCGAGATCCCGAGACTCCTCCAGTCCGGTGACACGGCGGAGGCCTGCCGCGTCGTCGGGCAGATGGAGGAGATCCTCGGCAAGGGCAACTTCTACCTCGAACTGATGGAGACCGGGGTCGAAGCGCAGCGGCGCCTGAACCCCCTGCTGCTCGAGATCCACAAGCGCCTCGGCACACCGATCGTCGCCACCAACGACGTCCACTACATCCGCCGCGAAGACTGGGTCGCGCAGGACATCATGCTCTGCATCCGCAACGGCAAGGTGATCAGCGATCCGCAGCGGTTCCGGATGCCGTCCCGCGAGCTCTACTTCAAGAGTCGCGCAGAGATGGCCGAACTGTTCCGCGACGTGCCCCAGGCACTCGCAGCGACCGTCGAGATCGCCGAACGCTGCAGCGTCGACATCGAGTTCAACGTCTACCACCTGCCGATCTTCGAGACCGGCACCGACGAGTCGCCGACGGCGATGTTCGAGCGGATTTGCATCGAGGGCGCACGCGAACGCTACGGCGAGATCACGCCCGAGGTGCGCGAGCGCCTCGACTACGAGATCGACGTGATCCGACAGCTCGGCTTCGAGAGCTACTTCCTCATCACCGCGGACTTCATCGAACACGCGCGCCGACAGGGCATCCCGGTCGGGCCGGGCCGTGGCTCGGCTGCGGGCTCGATGGTCGCCTACGTCACGAAGATCACGAACCTCGACCCGCTCCGGTACAACCTGCTGTTCGAGCGGTTCCTGAACGCGTCGCGCGTCAGCATGCCGGATATCGACGTCGACTTCTGCGGAGAGCGGCGCGACGAGGTCATCGACTACGTCCGCGACAAGTACGGCCGCGACTGTGTCTCCCAGATCGTGACGTTCGGAACCATGGCGAGCCGAGGCGTGCTGCGCGACGTCGGCCGTGTCCTCGAGGTCGACCTGGGTGAGGTCGACAAGATCGCCAAGAAGGTCCCGCAGGGCCCCGGCGCATCGCTCGCGAAAGCCGTCGAGACCGATGCGGAGCTGCAGGAGATCCGCGACTCGAACGCCACCAACAAGCGACTGTTCGAGCTGGGTCTGAAACTCGAGGGGCTCGCACGCCACTCGTCGGTCCATGCGGCGGGTGTCGTCGTCGCGGACCGCCCGCTCCGGGACTACGTCCCGCTCAGCAAGAACGGCGAGGACATCACCACGCAGTGGCAGATGACCGAGCTCGAGCAGGTCGGGCTCCTGAAGGTCGACTTCCTCGGCCTGAAGACGCTGACGATCCTCACGGAAGCCTGTCGACTGATCCGCACGGTCCACGGCGTGGACATCGACCTCGACACGATCCCGCTCGACGACGCGAAGACCTACGAGCTGATGACCCGCGGAGACACGCTCGGCGTGTTCCAGCTCGAGTCCGGCGGCATGCGGGATCTTCTCAACCGCCTCCGTCCCGACACGTTCGAGGACGTGATCGCCGTGCTCGCGCTCTACCGGCCAGGGCCGCTGAGCTCAGGGATGGTCGACATGTTCGTGCAGCGCAAGCACGGCGAGGTCGAGACCGTCTACCCGCACGAGGACACGCGCGAGGTCCTCGAGGAGACGTACGGCGTCATCGTCTACCAAGAACAGGTGATGCGCATCTCGAACATCGTCGGCGCGTTCTCGATGAACGAGGCCGACTCGCTCCGCAAGGCGATGGGCAAGAAGAAGCCCGAGGTCATGGCGGAGTTCAAAGAGAAGTTCGTCGAAGGCGCAGTCGGAAAGGGCCACGACGCCAAGTGGGCCCGCGAGCTGTTCGAGACCATGGAGTACTTCGCGGGCTACGGCTTCAACAAGTCGCACTCCGCGGCCTACGCGCTCGTCACCTACCAGACGGCGTATCTGAAGGCGCACTATCCGATCGAGTTCGTCGCCGCGAACATGACGGTCGAATCGGCCAACTCCGACAAGCTCAAGGAATACGTCGACGAGGCGCGCCGGGTGGGCCTGAAGATCCTGCCCCCCGACGTGAACCGCAGCTTTCGGCAGTTCAACGTCGAGGCCGGCGCGATCCGTTTCGGCCTCGGCGCGATCAAGGGCGTGGGAACTCGACTGGCCGAGACGATCGCGCAGGTCCGCGAGGAGTCCGGCACCTACTCTTCCCTCGAGGTCTTCTGCGAACGCCAGGACCCGACGCTCCTGAACAAGGGCGCGCTCGAAGCCCTGACCCGCGCCGGCGCGTTCGACACGATCGAACCGACGCGCAAGGGCACCATCGGCGGACTCGAAGCCGCGATCCGCGCCGCGAACCAGAAGCGGCGCGACAAGCAGCTCGGGCAAGGAAGTCTGTTCGGCTTCGAGGAGCCTCCTCCCCCACCGGAGAGCCGCATGGCACAGCGTGCGGCCGAGTGGAGCGAGATGGAGCGCCTCACGTTCGAGAAGGAGGCGTTGGGCTTCTATCTCTCCGGGCACCCCTTCGAGAAGCGCGGCCGGTTCTTCAGCCGCATCGCCGGCACGAGGTCCTCGCAGCTCGCCGACATGGAGCACCAGGAGGACGTCCGGATCGCCGGCATGATCAGCGGGCTGCGCGAGATGGTCGTGAAGAGCGGCCGGAATGCGGGCAAGAAGATGGCCCGCTTCCAGCTCGAGGATCTGGACGGGACGGTCCCGGTGGTGGTCTTCACGCGGACCTACGAGGTCATCAAGCACAAGCTCGCGGACGACGCGATCGTCGTGCTGCGCGGCCGCGTCGACCGGCAGGGCGAAGAGGTCGGGCTCTTGTGCGACGAGGTCGATGCGGCCGACGACGTGGCTGCACGCGAGGTCCACAGCCTCGTGATCCGGATCAGCGAAGAGCAGTTGACCCCCCGCGTCCTCGACCAGATCGCAGACGCAGCCACCCGGTCGAAGGGCAACCAACGGCTGATGTTCGAAGTCGACGACGGCCAGACACTGCATCGTGTCCGGGCCGACGCACGCTTCTCCGTCACGGTCGACGACGCACTCCTGGACGACCTCGCCACGCTGCTCGGCGCGGAGAACATCCTGTTCGTCCGACGCTGACGGGACGCGGGCTCGCTCGGTGCGCTCGCGCAGAGCCAGCCTGACCGAGGCATGCGGCGCGCGAGCTCGTCATCGCGATGCGCCGGTCCGAGAGGAGCCTCGCCGCAGAGGGGGCTCCGTGACCCGACGAGCGGCTCGCGCCGCCCGTCGAGGATTGGCGGATCGGGTGGCCTGCGCGGGCCACCTTCGAATCACGCTTCTGCGACTTCCTCTTCGTCGACCTCGGGGGCTTCTGCGCCCTCGAGCTTGCGAGCCAGGACGTCGTTGTCGACGAGCTCCAGGATCGCCTTCGGCGCGCCGTCCCCGATGCGGTGCTCGCCGAGCCGGATGACCCGCGAGTAGCCGCCCGGACGGTTGGCGTAGCGGACGCCGAGCTCATCGAAGAGCTTCTTGGCCGCCGCCTCGTCGCGGAGGTAGGCCAGGGCACGACGGTAGCGGACCAGGTCCTTCGTCTTGCCGAGGGTGATCATCTTCTCGAGGTTGCGCTGCATGGCCTTCGCCTTGGCGAGGGTCGTGACGACGCGCTCGTGCTTGATGACCGAGCAGATGAAGTTGCGCTCCATCGATCGCCGGTGGGACGACGAACGATTCAGCTTCTTGCCGAGTACGCGGTGTCTCATGGAATTCTCTTGGGTGCTGCTACCTGCGGGCTGCTACCGGCAGTGCTCAGCCGCCGAAGACGTCGTCGACGTTGATGCCGAGCGAGAGTCCGAGGGCGGAGAGCTTGCTCTTCACTTCCTTCAGCGAGGTCTTTCCGAAGTTCCGGACCTTGAGGATCTCGGACTCGGTCAGGCTCACCAGGTCGCGCATGAGCTGGATGTTCTCGCTGTCGAGGCAGTTCTTCGCACGAACCGACAGGTCGAGGATGTCGACCGACTTGGACAGGAGGTCTTCGAGTTCGCGACGCTTCGCGGTCTCGTCGCCTTCCGGGGCCAGCCCGCCACCTTCGACCGCGAGATCGTCCTTCATCTCGAAGTACTGGACGAACGGGTTCAGGTGCTTGCGGTAGATCTTGCTGGCCTCGACCAGGGCCATCTCCGGGCCGACGGTCCCGTCGGTCCAGATCTCGAGCACCAGGCGGTCGTAGTTCGTGAACTTGCCGACGCGGGTGTTCTCGATGCCGTACTTGACGCGGTAGACCGGGCTGAAGATCGAGTCGACCGGGATGGTCCCGACCTCCATCTCCTCGGCCACGTTGTCCTCGGCCGTGACGTAGCCGCGGCCCTTGCGCACCTGGATCTCCGCGTAGAACCGGACGTCGTCCGTCAGCGTGCAGATCTTCAGGTCGGGGTTGACGATCTCGACGTTCTGGTCGCCTTCGATCATGCCGGCCGTGACGTCACCACGCTGGTTGACATCGAGGCGGAGCATGGTCGGCGCGTCGGTGTGCATCCGGACGCGCAGGCGCTTGAAGTTGAGGATGATGTGGGTGATGTCCTCGAGGACGCCCGGGATCGTCGAGTACTCGTGGACGACGCCGTCGATCTTGACGGACGTGACGGCCGTGCCCTCGATCGAAGACAGGAGGACGCGACGGAGACCGTTGCCGATCGTGGCGCCGAAGCCACGCTCGAACGGCTCGACGACGAAGCGGCCGTAGCTGCCGCTCGCGGTCTCGTGGTCCAGGCGAACCTGCGACGGGAGCTCGAAGTTACGCCAACGAATGCGCATCGGACTGTGCTCTCTGGGAACGGAACCCCGCGCGGCGGGGGCGAGGATCGAGGGTGTGGGCCCGGACCGTTGAGCCCGGGCAGCGCTCCCCCACCGTCACGTTGCTCTCTCGCTTCTCCAAGCGAAGGGGCAGGCGACTCGTGTGGAGCGGAGGATTCGAGGAAAGGTGCGAGGCGGTCGGACCGAACCGGAGCGAGCCGACGCGCGTGCGTGGTCTCTCCCCGGGGCGACCGGGACCGCCCGGTTCGAACTCAGCGCGAGCAGAGCTCGACGATGAGCTGTTCGTTGATCGGGTGCGGAACGTCTTCGCGCTTGGGGAGAGCGACGATCCGGCCCTTGAGGTCGGTCGGGAACACCTCGAGCCAAGCAGGAACGGCCTGACCCTTGTTGATCTCGACGGCTTCCTGGGCCTTCTTGCGAAGCTTCTCGCGGCTCGTGATGGAGACCTCGTCACCCGGCTTGACCAGGTAGCTCGGGATGTCCATCCGGTTGCCGTTCACGAACACGTGCCCGTGGGCGATCATCTGGCGCGCGTCGAAGCGCGACAGGGACAGCCCCATGCTGAGCACGACGTTGTCCAGGCGGCGCTCCATGAGGACCAGCAGGTTCTCACCGGTGTTGCCACGCTGACGGCGGGCGGTCTCGAAGTAGCGCTGGAACTGACGCTCCAGGACACCGTAGATCCGCTTCGCCTTCTGCTTCTCACGCAGCTGGACGTAGTAGTCGGTCGTCTTGCGGGGCCGCGTGTGCATGCCAGGCGGATAGTCCCGGCGGTTGATCCCACACTTCTCGGAGAAGCAACGCTGCCCCTTGAGGAACAGCTTCATGCCCTCACGCCGGCACAGCTTGCAGACCTTTCCAGTGATTCGCGCCATCGATGGACTCGGAATTCGCTCTCGTGTGATTGGACTCTAGGCGTCAGCGGTTCTCAGACACGACGACGCTTGGGCGGCCGACAGCCGTTGTGCGGCAGCGGAGTGCGGTCCTCGATGCTCTTGATCTCGATTCCGCTTCCGGCCAGGGAACGGATCGCCGACTCGCGGCCGGAACCGGGACCCTTCACCTGCACTTCCAGCTCGTAGACCCCCATCTTGCGGATCTTGTCCGCAACCTTCTGGGCAGCCCGCTGGGCGGCGAACGGCGTGCTCTTGCGGGAGCCCTTGTAGCCGATCGTGCCAGCCGAGTCCCACGCCAGCACCTGACCCGTCGTATCGGTCACGGTGATGATCGTGTTGTTGAACGACGCCTTCACGTGGGCGATCGCTCGGCCGACGTTGCGGCGGGTACGCTTCTTCTTCGCTTCAGCCATGGGTGGTGTTCACTTGGTTGGTGCCGAGGACGACCCCACCATCCGGTGAGGACGCCGCCGCGGACCGTCACTTGCGGAGGATCTTCTTGTTGGCGACCGTCTTCTTGGGACCCTTCCGCGAGCGCGCGTTGCACCGCGTCCGCTGACCACGCACCGGCAGACCGCGGCGGTGCCGCAGACCCCGGTAGCAGGCGATCTCCTTGAGCCGGTTGATGTTCGACATCACCTGACGGCGGAGGGCACCCTCGACCACGTAGGCCGACTCGAGGTGGCCGGCGATCCGAGCGACCTCTTCGTCCGAGAGGTCCTTGGCGCGCACGTCAGCCCGGAGCGAGAGCTCCTGGATGACCTTGGCGGCGGTCGCCGGACCCACCCCGTAGAGGTAGGTCAGCGCGACGTCGAGCCGCTTGTCGTTGGGGATGTCGACACCGAGGATACGTGGCATTCTTGTCTAGGGCTGCTGGGGTGGACCCGGAGGAGAGGAACCCGGAGGCGGAGTCCTGGGGGCTGGAAGGTGATCCCGAGGGGAATCCGGGGATCAGCGACCCTGGCGCTGCTTGTGGCGCGGGTCGGACTTGCAGATCACGCGAACGATGCCTCGACGGCGGACGATGCGGCAGTTCTCGCAGATCTTTCGGACGCTGGCTCGGACCTTCACGGCGCTGTCTCCGGGTCTTTGGGTATGTGTCTTCGGGTTTCGTTGGGAGCGCTTCGCACTCGCCCTGGGTGTCCTGATCCGATTCCGGTGATGCGACCCTTGGTCGCGTCGAACGGTGACTTCTCGATCCGAACGGCGTCTCCGGCCATCAGCCGGACGATCGCAATCCTCATCGCGCCGCTTGCGTGGACCGCGAGGCGCGAGCCGTCGCGGGTTTCGACCAGGAGCATCTTGTTGGGCAGGGTCTCGACGACCACTGCCGGCTCACTCCGGTCCGCACGCTGCCCCTCCCCTGCGAGGATCGGGGGGCGCGAAGTTTCGTTCTGATCTCGGTCGGCGGTCAGCACACCTCCTTGGCGAGGGCGTCGGAGAGCTCCTTGGATACGTCTTGCGGGGATCGATCCGCGTCGATCTCCACGAGGCAGCCCTTGGACCGGTAGAAGTCCAGGAGCGGCTTGGTCTGCTTGTCGTAGGCCTCGAGACGCTGCGCCACGGCTTCCGGGCGGTCGTCTGAGCGTTGGGTCAGTGCGCCGCCGCAGGCGTCGCAGGTCCCCTCGGTCTGGGTCGGGTGCGTGTGCACGTTCCAGATCGCGCCACAGGCCCCACACGTCCTGCGACCCGTCAGGCGCTGGATCAGCGCTTCGTTCGGGACGCGGAAGTAGACGACGTGCGTCAGGGCTGCGTTTGCGGTCTGGAGGCTCTGATCCAGGGCCTCGGCCTGGGGGATGGTACGTGGAAAACCATCCAGGATCCAGGAGCCGGATTCTTCGCCCGAGCCGAGGCGGTCCTCGACCATCGCGATGATCAGGGCGTCAGGCACCAGCTGACCAGCGTCCATGAAGCCCTTGGCCTGGGCACCGAGGTCGGTCCCCTGGGCGACGTGCGCGCGGAGCATGTCCCCGGTCGAAAGGTGCAGGACACCAGGGCCCGACGCCACCGTCTGGGCCTGGGTACCCTTGCCAGCACCCGGCGGGCCGAGGAACACGGAGCGGAAGCTCACTTCTGCCGCCCCCAGCCGCGCGCCGGCACGTTGGACTCCTTCATGAAGCCCTCGTAGTTCCGCATGATCAGCAGCGCGTTGATCTTCTCGACCAGGTCGAGGGCCACGCTGACGACGATGAGGATCGAGGTCCCGCTCATGAAGTAGATGAGCGTGGTGTCGAGCCCGGCGAAGCCGCTGCCGACCAGGGTCGGGAACAGCGCGACGACCGTCAGGAACGCCGCACCCGCAAGGGTGATGCGGACCATGGTCTGCTCGAGGAACTCGGCCGTCGCCTTGCCCGGGCGAATGCCTGGGATGAACGAGCCGTGCTCCTTCAGGTTGTCGGCCATGTCGTTCGGCTGGAACATCAGGGACGTCCAGAAGAACGAGAAGAAGAAGATCAGGACCGCGAAGGTCAGGATGTACCAGAACCCGGCGCGGAGCGCGAAGTTCTCGAGGAAGTCGATCCCGAGCGCGCCCCCCACGATCGGCGGCACGATTAGCAGCGCGGACGCGAAGATGATCGGCATGACGCCGGCGTGGTTCACCTTCAGCGGCAGGAAGTGACGCTGACCGCCGTAGACGCGACGCCCACGGGTCTGCTTCGCCTGCTGGATCGGGATCCGGCGCTGGGCCTTCGTCATGTAGACGACCGCGATGACCGCAGCCGCCCAGACCGCCAGGAACAGGAGCAGGGTCTGGTAGGCCTGCGACGACATCCCGTCGTCGGAGCCGAAGTAGGCCGTGAACGCCCGCGGCAGGTCCGCCACGATCCCAGCCATGATGATCAGCGAGATCCCGTTGCCCACCCCGTGCTCGGAGATCTGCTCACCCAACCACATGATGAACAGCGTGCCGGTGGTCAGCGAGATCATCACGAGGATGTAGTAGAGCAGCTCGTACTGCCGCACTCCCTCGTGGAGGAGCTCGCCTTCCGCGCCGCTGAGCGCCCCGAAGATCACGAAGAACGACTGCACGAGGCAGATCGGGATCGTCAGGTAGCGCGTGTAGCGGTTGATCTTGCGCTGACCTGACTGTCCTTCCTTCGAGAGCTTCTCGAGGGAAGGAACGACCTTCACCATCAGCGAGAGGATGATGCTGGCCGAGATGTAGGGCATCACGCCGAGCGAGAAGAGCGACGCCTGCTGGAGACGCGCGCCCGTCAGCACGTTCATGATGCCGATCAGACGACCGAAACCCTCGGTCGGACCCGACGCCGCGGCGTCGAGGAAGCGCGAGAGATTGACGCCCGGCAGCGGAACCTGGAAACCGATCCGGTAGCAGAACAGCAGGCCCAGGGTGATCAGGATCTTTGTCCTGATCTCCTTCACCTTGATCAGATTGGCGATCGAGAGGCTCATGTCTGCGGCGGTCTCCGGGAATTACCGATCAGGAGGGCAGGCGGTCTTGGATCGGACGATCAGGACGCGGCGCGATCAGGACTCGGCCGGGGCCGCCTGGCCCTTCTTGACGAACTTCGGACGACGCGTGGGCTGCGGCTTCATCTCGACGCTGCCACCGGCAGCCTCGATCTTCGCCTGCGCCGACTTCGTGATCGCGTCGACGCGGACCGTCACCTTCTTGGTGACCTCACCATCGCCGAGGATCTTGAAGAGGTCGGTGTGCTTCTCCTTCGAGACCAGGCCCTTCGCGAGGACCGCCTCGAGGTCCACCAGCGTGCCGTCCTCGAAGTGCGCCAGGTCCGACACGTTGATGGTCGTGAAGACCTTGCGGAAGTTCTTGTTGTTGAAGCCGCGCTTCGGGAGCCGGCGGAACAGAGGCATCTGCCCGCCTTCCCAGCCGAGACGACGCGACCAGCCCGAACGAGCCTTCGCACCCTTGTGACCACGGCCGGCGGTCTTGCCGTTGCCGGAGCCGATGCCACGGCCCACGCGGTTGCGGTCGTCCTTCTTCAGGCCCGCTTCCTTGACTTCGGAGATGTTCATTCCGCGCTCACTCCTCGCAGGGACTCGACGGTCTGACGGTCACGCAGCTGAGCCAGCGCCGCCATCGTCGCCTTGACGACGTTCAGCGAGTTGGTCGAACCGTAGACCTTGGTCAGGATGTCGTGGATGCCCGCAAACTCGACGACCTTGCGGACGGCCTTGCCGGCGATGACGCCGGTTCCCGGGCTGGCCGGGATCAGGCGGACGCGGGCCGAGCAGTATTCGGCTTCGACCTGGTGCGGGATCGTGCTGCCGTCACGGATGACGCGCAGCAGGTTCTTCCGGGCGTCCTTGACCGACTTCTCGACGGCGGCCGGCACTTCCTTGGCCTTGCCGTAGCCAATGCCGACCAAGCCGTCGCCGTTGCCGACGACTGCCAGGGCGCTGAACGAGAAGCGACGACCA
>JBEAPQ010000433.1:0-7043 GCA_041164325.1 Planctomycetota bacterium
ATCCGCATCGTGGTAGGCGTCGGATTCTCCGAGCCGCGCGGCCCCCACACCGCGGTAGGCCGGACAGTTGAACGTGCCGTGCGGGCTGAGGACCTGGCGGAGCGCCTGCATGTGGCAGGTCCTCGGCTGGCGCGTGTACTCACGCCAGGAGTTTTCCATCAGCATTCGCAGGTTCGTGCTCTCCCGGACCGAGAAGCCGGGCCCCTCGTAGGCTCGCGCCGCGTCGATGCCCTGACGGATGCGACGCAGGACCTCCGGCATCGCGCCCTCGATCTTCGAGGGGTCCATGATCTCCGACCCCGAATCCGCACGCTCGAGGAACGGCTTGAACGAGATGTAGTCGAACCCCGCTTCCGCGGCGCGCCGCGCGGCCGCCTCGATCTCGCCGATGTTCTCGACGACGGCGACGTCGTCCCGCGTTCCACCACGCCAAGTGATCACGAACGAGAAACCCACCTGGAACGTCGGGTTGACCGCCTTGATGCGGCGCACGTAGCCGCAGATCTCGTCGAGCCCGAGGGTCGCCGGGGTCGGCTTGTGCATCGCGCGGAACACCTCGTCGGTGGCGGCGTCGAGGGAGAGCCGGACCCAGTCACCGGGGCCGAAGTGCGGCGCGGCTTCCAGGATGCGGTCGTTGCGGCTGCCGTTCGAGACCACCGCCACCTGGAGACCGAGGGACTTCAGATGCGCGACGAAGGACGCGAAGCCCGGGTAGAGCGTCGGCTCCCCGCCCCCGATCAGGATCACGCTGCGCATGCCGCGCGCCGCCATCTCGGCCATCTGCCGACGCAGCGTCTCGTCGGCGTGTCGGACCTTCGAGTTGAGGATCTCCCAGTCGATGCAGTGGTCGCAGCGGTAGTTGCAGGCCGTCGTCAGGTCGAGGTTGATCGACAGGGGCACCAGCTCGGGAACGGCAGGGTCTGGCCGCCCGTCCCGCCGGGCCGCGCGCAGCGCCCGCTGCCACGCGACGTAGGCCTCGACCTGCGGCCGGAGGGCCGGCTGGCGGAGCTTCTGCGTGAAGTCGTGGATCGCCTCAGCGCGGCGTCGGCCAGGCGGCGACGAGGTCTGCGTAGAGCCGGGCCCGGCTACGGATCCGGTGGGCGTGGGTTCGGAGGCAGTCAAGGTCTCGGGCTCGGAGGTCGGCGGCGAAACCATACACGAGGGCACGGAGCGGATCTTCGAGCGGAACCTCGCGTCCATCCTCGGCACGCAGCCGCATCGCGTAGGTCGAAGGCTCGATCACGCGATCAGCGCGGAAGCCATCGACCATGAGCCACGCCGGCCGCGGCTGTGCGCGCACCCTGCGCAGCTCGAAGGCCACCTCGCACGCCCCCCGGGAGGGCGTCGCCACGCAGGTGAGGTCCATGGCCTCCGGGGACGGCGCATCGATCGAGATGTCGGTGAGCCTCCACACCCCATCGTCTCCGAGCAGTTCCTGCAGCACGCTGATCAGGTGCGACGCGCTGTCCTCGAGCATGGCCCGGCCGCTCCCGGACGGAGAGAGCCGCATCGCCACGCGCTGCGGATGCACCGCCCCGCGCTCCGCGAGTGTTTCGAACGCGGGAAGCACCATCGGCCACTGGCAGTTCTCGACCAGGAATCGCCCTCGGCCGACGAACGATTCGACCAGTCGGTCGACGCAAGCGTCGGCCCCGGGCATCCCGGCGCCGAGGAGGGGCTTCTCGCACAGGACGTCGACATCGTGCGAAGCCGCGACGTCCAAGTGCTCCGCATGCGTCGCGGAGGGTGCTGCGATCACCACGACGGATGCTCCGGTCGCGCGGATCGCCGCCGACAGGTCCGTGGATGCCATCACCGTCGTACCGGCCACGTGCGCGAGCTCCGAACAAGCGGCACGCGTCCGCTCCGCATCCCGCCCCACCCCCGCGCACACCTCGATGCCTGCTTCCGCCAAATACTGCGCGAAGAACGGACCGAGCCCGTTCCGTGTGCGGCCGGGCCCGACGATCACGCAGCGCAAGGAGTCGGACATCGAGGGGGGGAGATTACCGCGCCTCCGCCTGCCTTTCCTCGCGCGCAGGAATGCGCTAAGCCATCACGCCATGTCCTCGCACGAACTCGAGCTCGCCGCAGAACCCGCTCCCACCAAGCCGCAGCGCGGGCAGACGAGGCCCGCAGACCGTGGTGCGGCGCCGGCGGAGAAGCCCACCGAGAAGCGCGGGAAGAAGAAGGACGAGAAGCCGAAGACTCCGACCGTCGACGCCAAGCCCAAGGCGAAGAAGAAGGACAAGGCGAAGCGCAAGGGCAAGAAGAAGGCCAAGCGGACCGCCAAGACCGCCGACCGCCACGAGCTCTACCAGCTCAGCGTCCAGGCTCCGGAGGTCGACGCCGCGTTCTTCGCGAAGTACCACCGCAAGGTCACGGGCGAACCGGCGCGCGTCCTCCGCGAGGACTTCTGTGGGACCGGCTACCTCGCGTCGCACTGGGTGACCCGACACCGGGAGAACCGTGCGATCGGCGTCGATCTCGACGCTCCGACGCTCGACTGGGGACGCGCGAAGAACATCGACCCGCTCGAGGATCACCAGAAGGAGCGCATCGAGCTGATCCAGCAGGACGTGCGGACCGTGCGCACCGACCCCTGCGACGTCCTCGCAGCGCTGAACTTCAGCTACTCCTTCTTCGAGACCCGCGACGAACTGCGTGCCTACATGATGCACGTCAAGCAGGACATCCGGCCCGGTGGGCTCCTGATCCTCGACGCATGGGGCGGTGGCGACACGCAGGTCGAGCAGGAGGAAGAGCGGAAGGTCGAGGACTTCTACTACGTCTGGGACCAGCACAAGTTCGACCCGCTGACCTACCACAGTGACTGCAGGATCCACTTCCGCTTCAAGGACGGCACCGAGATCCGCAACGCGTTCCGCTACGAGTGGCGGCAGTGGACGCTGCCGGAGCTCCTGGAGCTGATGGCCGAAGCCGGCTACGCCGATCCACACGTGCTGTGGGAAGGCACGGACCGGAAGACCATGGAGGGCGACGGGAAGTTCCGCCGGGTGAAGCGCGGCGAGGCCGACCCCGCCTGGATCGCCTACGTCGTCGGCCGCGCCTGAGGCGGTCCCGAGCCCTGAGTCCTCAAGATCCGCGGTCCGTCCGGGAGCTGCGGCAACGCTCGCTCGGCGCGGACCATCGCCCAACTCCCGGTGCGGGCGGCAGAAGGGCCGTGCCCGGGACGCCGGCCGGTGACGGCCGTTGACCCCCGGACATGGGATCCCGACACTGTTCGCCCCCATGAACACGATCGTCGTCCTCGGCGCCGGCAAGATTGGCCGGATGGTCGCCCACTTCCTCGGCCACAGCGGTGACTACCGGGTCCGCGTCGGCGACGCCCAGCAGGCGGCTGTCGACCACATCGTCAGCAACGTCCGCGCCTGTGAGGGCCAGACCGTCGACTTCGCGAGCGACGCGGACCTCGATCGGATCCTGGACGGCGCCAACGCGGTGATCTCCTGCGCGCCGTTCCACTGCAACCCGCGCATCGCCGAGCGCGCGAAGCTCGCCAAGGTCCACTACCTCGACCTGACCGAGGACGTGGCGGTCACGCGGAAGGTCCAGGAGCTGGCCGCCGACGCCGAGTCGGCGTTCATCCCGCAGTGCGGTCTCGCCCCCGGCTTCATCACGCTCTGCGCAGTGCACCTCCTCGAGGGCATGACGGACATCCGCGACCTCCGGATGCGGGTCGGCGCCCTGCCGCGCTTCCCGAGCAACATGCTCCGCTACAACCTGACGTGGAGCACCGAGGGCCTGATCAACGAGTACTGCCAGCCCTGCGAAGTCGTGCTCGACGGTGAGCTGCGGCAGGTCCAGCCGCTCGAGAACCTCGAGTCCCTGGTCGTCGACGGGGTCGAGTATGAAGCGTTCAACACGTCCGGTGGGCTCGGCACGCTGGCGACGAGCCTCGACGGCCGGGTCCGCAACGTGAACTACAAGTCGATCCGCTACCCGGGTCACAACTACCTGCTCAAGGTCCTGCTGCAGGACCTGCAGATGAAGGACCACCAGGACGAGCTCCGCGCGATCTTCGAGCGCGCCCTGCCGGCGACCCTGCAGGACCAGATCGTCGTCTTCGTCAGCGCAACCGGCACCTACCAGGGACGGCTGACCGAACGGACCTACGCCAAGACGATCTACCACCAGGAGATCGACGGGCACGCGTGGAGCGGCATCCAGATCACGACGGCCGCCGGCGTGTGCGGCGTCCTCGACCTGCTCTGCCAGGGCGAATTGCCGCAGCAGGGTTTCGTCCGTCAGGAAGACATCGGCTACGACCGGTTCATCCAGAACCGCTTCGGCCGCTACTACGCGTAGACCCCACCCGCGGGCCTGTCCGCCGCTCCGGCGGCAGGCCGACCCGGGTGTGGAGAACACTCCACCCATGTGGAAAGACGGCGGGGAAAACCCGGACCCGCCGACGCCATGGCCGGGTCTGGACATCCGAACTGCGCCCCCCCCTCCAAGGGACGCCGAGTTGTGCACAGGGAACCGAACCGCGCAACGAACCCATCCGGCACGGGTCCGCGGGTTGGGCGACCTCATCGCCCGGACGCTCCGCGGGGCCGCCCCCCGTCACAACGGGCGACAATTGCCGACCGGACCCTGGCGGCCCGCGACGGACGGTCCGGGTAGCATCCCGCGACCATGCTGGCCCTCGCCGCCGCCCTGACCCTGGCCGGGTCGCTGCAGGATCCGAACGGGACAGGTCCGCGGATCCCCCGGGCGGTGGACGTGCCGCGCACCGAGGTCGCGGCCGACTCCGAACCCACGCTGGACGACGCGCTGCGTCTCGCGGCGGACGATGCCGCCGCGCGCGCGCTGACCTGGCTCGCGGGCACCCAGCGACCGGAGGGTTTCTGGCAGGGACTCGTCGGGCACAAACAGGGTGACGGCTACCTGCCCCTGCGTTCGGTCGCCCAGAACGAGGGCCTCGGTGAGGGGCACATGGGCGTCACCGCTCTCGCCGGGATGGCGTTCCTCGCGGGCGGTCACCTCCCGGACCGCGGTCCCCACGGCGCGACCGTTCGCCGCACGCTCGACTACGTGCTCGCCCACGTGACCGACTCGGGGCTGGCCACCGACGGCGGGACGCGGATGTACAGCCACGCGTTCGCGACGCTCTTCCTTGCCGAGGTGTACGGCATGGGTGGCAGCGAGCCGGTCCGCGCCGGACTGGAACGCGCGGTCCACCTGATCGTCGACTGCCAGAACTCGCAGGGCGGTTGGCGCTACAACCCGTTCACGCAGGAAGCCGACATCTCGGTGACCGTGTGCCAACTCCAGGCGCTGCGCGCGGCACGCAACATCGGCATCCGTGTCCCCAAGCAGACGATCGACGATGCCGTCACCTACGTGCTGCGGGCGCGCACCGAGCGCGGTCGTGACCGTGGGCTCTACTACTACAAGACCGCAGGACGCGGGGCCTGGGACAAGAACCGCGAGTACGCGATCAACGCGGCCGCTGCCACGGCACTCTTCTCGGCCGGAGTCACCGACGAAGAGATCCACGCGCCGACCCTCGACTGGCTGATCAACGAGTATCGCCTCGTACACGCCTACTACGACACGCACTACTTCTACTGGTACGGCAACTACTACGCGTGCCAGGCCTTCTACCAGGCCGGCGGACCGCGGTTCCTCGAGTACCAGCGACGGATCACGCGGGACCTGATCCGCAGCCAGCGCAGCGACGGACGCTTCGTCAACGACACCGGGCCGGGCGATCCGTTCGCGACCGCGGTCGCAGCGCTGATCCTGCAGCTGCCGAAGCTCTACCTGCCGATCTTCCAGCGCTGATGCGGAGCGGCATCAGCCGGCGCAGTCAGGCCGACGCGGCGGCCGCGCGATAGAGCTCGCAGTAGCGTCCGTAGCACGCTTCCTTGTCGAACTCCGCGACCGCGCGCGCGCGATTGGCAGCCCCCAGCTGCGCACGGAGCCGTGCATCGTCGGCAAGACGATCCATCTGTCTCGCGAGTCCCACAGCATCGCCAGGCCGCACGAGCATTTCTCGATTGGGCTCGGCGAGCATCGCCCGGACATCCCCGACGTCCGTGCCGACCACGGGCATCCCGGTCGCCATCGCTTCGAGGAGTGACAGCGGCATCTGCTCGGTGTTCGACGGAATCACGAACACGTCCGCGTCCCGATAACACGGCGCCGTGTCCTGGACCTTGCCGTGGAACGCGACTCTCTCGGCCAGCCCGAGTGATGCGACGTGGCTCCGGATCTTTGCTTCGTCGGGGCCACCGCCGACGAGGACGAGCCGCGCGCGCTCCCGGCAAGATGCCTGTGCGAGCGCTTCGACCGCCAGGACCTGGTTCTTCTCCGGGCGCAGGGCGCCGACGCAGACGAAGAGGACGTCCTCCCGCACCGCTTCCGCGGGCGCCGTCGAGAAGCGCGCCAGGTCGACGCCGTTGGGCAGATAGCGGACGCGCCTTCCGCTGCCCCACTCGCGCCGCGCGATCGCCTCGAGTCCGCGGGAAGGAACGATGACGTCCTGGGCACTCCGGAGCAGGAAGCGGCGCGCGAGATTGCGCCGCATCAGCCGTCGCTCGGTCTCGTCCGGACCGAAGCCATCCTCGTGGTGGATCACCGCGCGGAGGCCAACCATCCGCGACGCGATCAGCCACTCCACCGATCCCCAGTTGTAGGTCAGGAGCGCGTCGGGACGCACCGCACGCAGGGCGCTGCGCATCGCGCGCAGCCGAGCCCGGACACCTCCGGACAGATCGACCGGAAGCGGCTCCCATGCGACGCAGGAGTCCGCCTGCCGGAGCGCGTCGTAGCAGCCGTCGTGCGCAAAGAGCACATGCCGGAACCCGCTGCCGAGCATCGCCATCAGCTGGACGGCCCGGATCTCCCGCCCCCCCTCTCCCCACGAGGGGGCCGCGTGCAGCAGGGTGCGCGGCACCGCACGGGGGTTGGAGGGCTGGCTCATCTGGGTTTGGATCGACCGGCGGCCGAACGGGACTGGAGAATCCACGCGGCCCTGCGTTCGATCAACTTCCTTGCCAACGCGAGACCGACGA
>JBEAPQ010000434.1:0-10486 GCA_041164325.1 Planctomycetota bacterium
GGCGGGCTGTCGCCGAGGTACCGATCGGCAAAACGCCGGAGCTGGTCGAGGTCCCGGAAGGCCTGATTCCGGGCTTCCTGGTCGGCGACCACCTTCGCGGCCACGTCCAGCGTCCGACGCATCTGGTGCACCCGCGCGACCTCATCCGGCGTCGGACCGCTCGTCAGGGCGAGATCGAGAGTCCGGCGCGCGTCCTCGACCGCACCCACCGCACGCTGGGACTCGGCCAGGCGGATCAGGTCGGCGACGGGCTTCACGTCGCCTGGACCGCCGAAACAGCGGTGCAGAACGAGACCGAGCGCCACGGCGGCGACGGCGGCGTTCCAACGGATCATCCGTGCCGAAGGGCCAGCCTTGCGGGCTTGCGCGGCCCCTCCCGCCCCCTCGCCGCCCGGCTCCGAGGCACGCCTAGCTTGCGGCGCACGGCGAACGGGCCGCGGCCCGCTCGTGGGTGAACCGCGGGGCACCCCGGGGATCGGGCCGAGCGGGACGGGTGCGCGGGTGACCCCGGGCAGCGTGCGGATCTGCAGTCCAAGCCCCGCAGGGGCGTTCGCCTCCGCGCCGGGTTCGTCCTCCGGCAACAGGATCTCCGGCTCGTCGCGGCCATCCGCCCAGAAAGCCAGCGCGACCCCCGCGACGTCGATCCGATCGCCGTGCGCCAACAGGTGCGCCCGGCGCACGCGCCCGCCGATGCGCAGTTCGGCGCCTTCGCCGGCTGGCTCGACGCGGAACTGGTCGGCGCCGAGCGAGACGAACCGGAGGTGGGTTGCCGCGACGCCCGGCCTGTCGAGGTGGAGGACGTTGTCGGGGCTGGAGCCGAGGGTGAACTCCTCGTCGAGGATCGCGAAGACCTGCCGACGCTCCCCGCTGCGGATCAGCAACCTCGCCATGGCCGAGCACTCTAGCGCGCAACCTCGGCCCTGCTCATCGATCCGGCATCCACGCGTAGACTCGCTCCGCGATGGCCGCACCCGCCGACGCCCGCAGGCTCCCGCGCAACGTCGTGCTGCTCGGGCTCGTCAGCTTCTTCACCGACCTCGGCTCGGAAATGGTCGTGCCGCTGCTGCCAGCCTTCGTCGAAGGGCTCGGTGGCGGCGCACTCGCACTCAGCCGCATCGAGGGCATCGCGACCGCCATCGCCAGCGTGCTCCGGCTGTTGTCGGGGACACTGGCCGACCGGACCGGACGGCACCGGCCGTTCCTGATCCTCGGCTACGGGCTGGGCGCGGTGTCCCGTCCACTGCTCGCGTTGGCGAGCGCACCCTGGCACGTCGGACTCGTCCGCGCGACGGACCGGGTCGGCAAGGGGCTCCGCGGCGCGCCCCGTGACGCGCTGCTCGCTGCGTCGATCGAACCCGAACGGCGCGCGGCTGCGTTCGGGCTCCACCGTGCGATGGACCACGCCGGCGCCTTCGCGGGCCCGCTGATCGCCCTCGTGCTGCTGCACGGCTGCGGGGCTTCCCTGACGACGGTGTTCGCCTGCGCGGCGCTGCCAGGACTCGTGTCAGTCGCCCTGGTGTGCGCGGGCGTGCGCGAAGTGCCCTTCACTCCGGGGCGCGCGACAGCCCAGCCAGACATCGGTTGGGGCGCCCTGGCCCGCTTTCTCGTGCCGCTCGGCCTGTTCACGCTCGGGACAGCCACCGAGCTCCTGCTGTTGTGGAAGGCTCGCGAGGCCGGCCTGGACGCAGCACTCCTCCCCCTCGTCTGGGTCGGTCTCCACGGCGTCAAGGCGGCACTCGCGGCGCGCGCCGGCGTGCTCGCCGACCGGATCGGCCGCATCCGGACGGTCGCGTGGGGCTGGCTGCTCCAGGCCGGCATCTACGCGGGACTCGGCACCGCTTCGGGCCTGGCTCCGGTGCTCACGCTGATCGCCGTGCACGGTGTGCGCTGTGCCCTGACCGAAGGCGCGGAGAGCGCGCTGGTGGCGGAGTTCGCGCCGAAGCGTGGGCGCGGCCGGGCGTTCGGGACCTACCACCTGATGCAGGGCGTCCTGACACTCGGCGCCGCGGAGCTGTTCGGACGGATCTGGGAGCTGCACGGGGCCGCCGAAGCGTTCGGCGTGGGCGCCGCGATCTCGGTGGTGGCCGCGCTCACGCTCGTCCGGCTGCGCCCACCCGCTCGTCGGGAGCGCGCGGACGAGACGTCGTGATCAGCGGCCAGTCGGCTCCCAGTCGGGGTCCTTCTCGAAGTCTCCCCCGCGGCCGAAGTTCTGGACCCAGAGTCGGCCGCTGTTGCCGACCGCGAACTCGTCGTGCGTCGGCGCCAGCAGGTTGCGGTGGTGCCCGGCACTGTGTGTCCAGCCGTGGTGCGCAGACTCGGCGGACGGGTGGTTGGCGATGTTCTCGCTCGCACCGCCGTGGTAGCCCGCGAGCTTCATCCGCTCGAACGGCGACTTGCGGCCAGGCGTCGGCGAGTAGTGCGAGAAGTAGCCGAGCTGGGCCATCTCCTCGGCATGGCCGCGCGTCGCCTCGAGGAGCTTGAGGTTCACCGCCAACGGACGGTGCCCGAACATCAGGCGATAGGCGTTGGTGATCTCGACCTGCGTGATCTCGGCGCGGCTGAGCGCGTCGTACTTCTTGCCGTTGAACGCCAGGACGCGGTTCCAACGCGCGAACTCGGCCAGCTCCTGCCGATCCCACGCGAACGTCCTGAGCTCGAGATCGACGTCGGTCGGCAGCGCGCGGGCCCACGCCACCCGATCCTCGACATCCGGCAGGCGCTCGCCGAATCCGGCGAGGACACCGACCATCCAGTCGAGCTGCTCGAGTTCGGCGAGCAGACGCTTGGGGGCACGCTTGGCGGGACTGTCGCCTTCCCAGAGCGCGCGCACTGCGGCCACACGCTCATCGACGTCCGCCTGGACGCGCTGGTATTCGGAAGCCTTCTCGGCCGAGACCGCGGGCGGGCGGAACGGGTAGAAGTAGGCCTCCTGGTCGTAGATCAGCTCCTTCGCGTGGGAGCGGGCACGGTCGAGGGTCTCACGGACCGCTGCGACCTTCTCCCAGTGACGCCGGAACCCGTCCCGCTCGATCCGGGCGACCGAAGCCTGCGCCGTGGCGCGCAGCGCTACGAGGAGAGCGTCGAGCTCCTGGGGACCGGCCGAGAGGATCTGGTCGAGCTCCGCATCGCGCTTGGCCGGCTCGAGGCGAACCGCGCGGGCCAGCACACGCTCGAGCTCCTTCGCCCGCTTGCGCACCTCGAGCTCGCGCACCGCCACGAACGCGCCGTCGACGAGGCGGTAGCCGCCCTGCCCGGCCGCCTCACCGCGACCACGACCCAGGATGCCGTCGATGCGGGGCTGGGCACTCCCGTCCGCACGCACGGCGCGGGCGAGCAGGTCTTCTGCAGCCTCGCGGTCTCCGGCCCGGTAGGCGAGGACCGCCGCGCCGAGCAACGCCTCCAAGCCGGTTGCCCGGTCCGCGACCAGGGTCGCCAGCGAAGACGGGGCGAACTCTGCCACCGTGCAGGGCTCGCCGGAGGCCGTCAGCGCATCGCCTTCGAGCCCGAGAGGCTGTGTCTCGCCCTCGGCGAACGCCACCGCCTGGGGGCCCTTCGACTGGAGCAGGCGCCGCACGTGCGCGTCGAACTCCGCGATGCTGAGCAGGTCCGCCCGCCGGCCGTCGAGGTGGGCCGCATAGGCCGGGTCCGAGGCGCGCACCGCGGTCGCTGCGGCATCGATCTGCACAGCAGCCCGACCGAATGCACCCGCGCGCTCGGCGCTCCGCGCCTCGGCCAGCAGTTCGCGAAGCTCTGCAAGTGTCGGAGCGGACGCCGGGCCGGCCCCGCCCACGCCGAGAGTCGCGCGACGTTCGATCTCGACGCGGTAGGTCGCGAGGTCTTCGCGCTCCTTGGCGAGCAGGCCGAACTCGCCCTCCGGCGGGAACCGCCCGACCTCCCGATCGAGCAGAGCGAGCGCTCGGTCGATGTCCTCGGCACCCCCGCCGCGAGCCTGGTCGCGCACCCGATCCAGCACGGCCCGCATCTCGCGGCCCACCGTGGCGCGGATCCGGATTCCCGCTTCACGCAATGGCGCGGCCGCGCGCTCTTCGGTCGCATCGAGCGCGTAGCTCAGGGACTGCAGCGCATCGGCGTAGCGGCCGGCCGTCACGAGGTCCTCGACCGCAGCGAGCTGCTCCGCCACGAAGCGCTCGGCCTCTCCGGTCGCGGCGGCGGGGCTCGCAGTCGGCGCAGCCTCGTCCCGTGGACGCTCCTGCGCGACCGGATGACTCTCCCGCGGGCCCGGCTCTGGGGCGAAGTTCTGGTTCGTGCCGAGCCTCAGCTCATCGAGCTGGCTGAGCAGCAGCCGCGCCACGATCGAGCGGACCGAGTCCGGATCGCTGTCGGCGGTCCCTCGGACCTCCAGGAGCTGTTCGCCGCGGGACTTCTGCGTCGCCTCGGCGCGGATCAGCGCACGGCCCGACTCGACCCCGGCCTCGATCCGGTCGAGCTCGGCCGCGACTCCGTCGAGGCGGGCGTTGCGGTCTGCATCGGTCCCCGCCCAGTCCCGGCGCAACGCCGTGATCAGCGCGCGCGCACCCGGCACGTCTCCGGCCCGGCGTAGAGCGACCAGCTCGCCGTAGCGGATCGGAGCGCCGTCACCGCTCGACGAGACGGCGAACCAGATCCCGACCGCGGCCAGGAGGCCTGCGGCGCCGTAGATCGGCAGTCGGGACGGCCCGGCAGCTGCACGTGTGCTCCGACGCCGGCGCAGGTCGGCGCCGGCCCGCGCGAGCTCGGCTCCCTCGCCGAGAACGTCGGCTGGCGTCGCCTTCCGGACCACCTGCTGGCCGACGACCAACACGGCCTCGCCCACCTCGATGCGGTCACCGATCGACAGCCGCCACTGGACGACCTCGTCGCCGTTGACCCGGGTCCCGGCCTCCGAGCGGTCCATCAACCGGTAGGAGCCCGCCGCCTCGCGCTTCAGGACCGCGTGCTCGGCTTCGACGCCGGCCGCCGCCAGGTGGATCTCGACCCCTGGCCCCGAGCCGATCCGGAGCGCCTCCCCTTCGAGAGTCACGAGCCTCTCTACGGTGCCATCGAGGATCTTGAGGGTCGGCTGTGAGGCCATGCGGGCCAGGAGGTTACCAGACTCGAGCAGGGAACGCGCGACGGCCTGTCGCCGCGCGCAAGTTCTGTCCGCCGCAGATCGCGTCATGGGAGCCACGGGTCAGGCACGCAGCGCCGACCCGCGCGCGCCCGGCATCACGCGCCCGAGCTTGCCACGTCGGGGGACAGGTCGGCGAGGACGACCCCCGGACCGTCCGCGAGCGCGGCCACGCGATGCAGTTCGTTCTGCAGCTGACGGATATTGCCGGGCCAGGGACTGGCGAGCAGCGCCGACTCCACTTCGGGGGTCAGATGGAGGGCGCGGCCCGCCTTCTCGCAGGCGGCCGCCAGGATCCGACGCGCCAACAGGATGACGTCCTGCCCGCGCTCGCGCAGCGCAGGAAGCGTCAGCTGGAGGACGTTCAGGCGGTAGAAGAGGTCCTCACGGAACGTCCCTTCCTTGACCATCTGCTCCAGGTCGCGGTTGGTGGCCGCCAGGACGCGGACGTTGACCCTGCGGACCTTCTCGCTCCCGACCGGACGGATCTCGCCCTCCTGCAGCGCGCGGAGCAGTTTCGCCTGCATCGACAGCGGCGTGTCTCCGATCTCATCGAGGAACAGCGTGCCGCCATGCGCCGCGACGAAGTGACCCTCGTGATCCCGGACAGCTCCCGTGAACGCGCCGCGGGAGTGCCCGAACAGCACCGACTCCAGCAGCGTCTCCGGGATCGCCGCGCAGTTCTCGATGACGAGAGGCTTGCCCGCACGGGGACTCAGCTCGTGCAGGATGCGTGCGACGACTTCCTTGCCGGTTCCGCTCTCGCCGCGGATCAGCACCGGGGCCTGGGCCCGCGCGAACTTCTCGATCAGCCCCCGCAGGCGGAGCATCGAGGCCGACTTGCCGACCATGCCGTGCCAGACGGCATCCTCGTCGCCGGCCGCTGATCCGTTTGCGTGCGCCGCGAGGAACACGTCGAAGTCGCTGCGCAACGCCTGCAGGGCAGCCGCTCCGCCGGCGTCGAACGCCGCCTGCAGCAGCTCCGCCAGCCGTGCGGCGAACGCCGGATCGACGCCGGTCATTCTCGCCCTCCAGGAAGCACGCGGAGCCCCGCGTACTCGAGGAGGAGCACGCGCTCACCGCCGCGATCGAACGCCACCGTGGCCTTGGCCTGCATGCCGAGGCCAGCGGTCCGCATCACGGTCCCTCGACCGTAGACCGCGTGGACGACCCGCGTGCCGACCCGGAGTTCGGCCTCGTCCTGTGAGAACTCGTCGTAGCCAGCCTCGAACTCCTGGCTCACCTCGAACTCGTCGGACGTGGTCCGCGTGCGTGAGGACCCGGACCAACCGCGGGAAGCTCCCGCGCGCGAGCCGCCCCGGTCCCAAGTGTCCTCCCACGGATCCTCGTCCCCGTCATCGTCGTCATGGACCGACGCGCCCTCGATGCAGTCCTTCGGCAACTCGGCCAGGAAGCTCGACTTGGCCTGCCGCTGCGTCGTGCCCGCCACCATCCGCTCCTGGCTCCAGCCGAGCCAGAGCGAGCGACGCGCACGCGTCAGCGCGACGTACATCAGTCGACGCTCCTCCTCGAGCCCCCCCTGCTCTTCGATCGAGCGGTTGCTCGGAAACAGGCCTTCCTCGAGGCCCGCGACGAAGACATGGTCGAACTCCAGTCCCTTCGCTGCGTGGATCGACATCATCGACGCCCGCGGGCGGTCGTCCGCGTTGCGCTCTTCGGACGTCATCAGGCTGACGTGCTCGAGGTAGCCAGCCGCACCGCCACCGATCTCCTGATCGAAGACCGACATGTCGTTGAAGAGCTCGGCGATGTTCTCGATCCGCGCCTGGTCCTCCGGATCGGAAGCATCGAGACCTGCGGTGTAGCCCACGCCATCGACGATGCAGCGGATCGTCTCGTGGACGCTCGTCGCCGCGAGTTCCCGCGCACGGTCGAACACATCGGCCAGCTCGCCGAGCGCCTTGCGGACCTTCGGCGACAGCGAAGCGCGGCAGTCGGGGTCACAGACGACCTCGAGCAGCGACATGCCCTGCATCGCGCCGGTCGCCCGCAGCTTGTCGAGCGTCACCCGCCCGATGCCCCGCGGCGGGACATTGATGACCCGCTCCATGCCGACGTCGTCGAGCGGGTTGACGAGGACGCGGACGAACGACAGCAGGTCCTTGATCTCGCGGCGCTCGAAGAACGACAGTCCCCCGACGACCTGGTAGGGCAGCCCGAGCTCCCGGAACGCCTCTTCGATGCCGCGGCTCAGGTAGTGGCTCCGGTAGAACACCGCGATCTCGCTCGGATCGACCCCTTCGTCGAGGAGCGACTGGATGCGTCGACCGATCTCCCGCGCCTCCTGCTGGGGGGTGTGCGAGCGGTGCACGCGGATCGAGTCGCCTTCGTCGTTCTCGGTCCGGAGACGCTTGTCGAGGCGCTGCTCGTTGTTCGAGATCACGCCTTCCGCCGCACGCAGGATCGTCTGCGTGGAGCGGTAGTTCTGCTCCAGCCGGACGACCTCGGTCCCCTCGAAGTCCGCCTGGAAGTCGAGGATGTTGCGGACCTCCGCCCCGCGGAAACGGTAGATCGACTGGTCGGGGTCGCCGACGACCGTGATGTTGCGCGCCGGTCCGACGAGACGCTTGAGCAGGTCGTACTGGACGCGGTTGGTGTCCTGGAACTCGTCGACGAGCAGCCATCGGAACCGGTCCTGATAGCGCTCCGCCACGGCAGGGTGCTCGGTCAAGAGATCGAGGAAACGCTGGATCAGGTCATCGAAGTCGAGCGCGCCCAGCTTCATCAGCAGCGCCTGGTAGGGCCCCCACAAGCGCTCGACGATCCGGTCGATCGGCGAGAACCCGACGATGAGCTCGTCCGGCTTGACCCCGAGGTTCTTGAGGTGCGACAGGCGGCGCCCGACCTGGGTCGGCTTCACGCCATCCTTGTCGAGCTTGTGCTCCGCCATCAGCATCTTGAGCACGGCGTCGCGGTCGTACGTGTCGTAGATGGAGTAGTCCCGCGGATAGCCGAGGATCTCGCCGTCCTGCCGCAGGAAGCGGGCGCAGGCGGAGTGGAACGTCGACACCTGCACGCGGGCCCCGCCGAGCTGTTCGACCCGGCGCGCCATCTCGCCCGCCGCCTTGTTGGTGAACGTCAGCGCGAGGACCTGGTGACCCGGGACGCCGTCCCGGAGGAGGCGGGCGATGCGCCGCGTGATGACCCGCGTCTTCCCGGAGCCCGCGCCTGCCAGGACCATCAGGGGACCTTCGCCGTGCAGGACCGCTTCGCGCTGTTCGGGATTCAGGTCCTCGACGATCGGGTCGCCCATGCGCAGAGCAGAACAGACCCGCGGGGGTTCCGCAAACCGCGCGTCGACGCGTCCTGGTTCAGCGACCTCGCGCTGCGACCGCAGAACGGACCACCGCGCGCTCGTCCGCGTGGGTCAGCCGGTCGAGCGCATCGGTGACGGAGAGCCAGCGCAGTTCTGCGACTTCGTCCGGATCGAGTGGCCCGCACGGCTCGGACGTCTCTGCGACCATCTGGAAGAACAGGACCAGCTTCGGGTGGTCGCCGACGTCGTAGAGGGTCTCTCCGGCGTAGCCCACGATCTCGGCTCGATGGCCCGTCTCCTCGACGACTTCACGGAGAGCGGCTCCCGCGAACGTCTCGCCATCGTCGAGCTTGCCCTTCGGCAGCGTCCAGTCGTCGTAGCGGTGCCGGTGGATCACCGCCAATGCGAGGCGCGATGGATCGCGCCAGAGGACGGCGCCGGCGGCCAGGATGCGCGACCTCATCCGCCGGCCACTCCGCGCCAGGCTCCCGCCAACTCGACGAACCGCAGTCGATCACCCGGCTCCGGCCGTGGGAGCGGGAAGACCTCGAGATCCTGCGCACGGAACGGGGGCGCGACGACCACCTCGTAGATCTGCGTCTTGCCGGCCTCGTGGCCCGTGAGGTCCAGCACGATGTCCCGGGTCGCGCCGGTCACACGGCAGCGCGAGCCGAGCGTCAGAGCGGCGAACGGCCGGCGCGCGAGGTGCAGGACCTCGACCCGCACGCGGTCGGGCGAGGCGTCGACGAGGCCGAACGTGAATCCGCGGCGCTCGCGGAGCAGCTCCTGCTCGCCCGCGTCGAACGGCAGGGCCACGAGAGCCTCGCTGGCACGCACGACCGCCAGCGCGAGCGCCGCTTCGGGTGTCTGCGCCGAAGTCGTCACCGGTTCGATCCCGGGCACCTCGAGCCGCACGTCACCCACACCCGGACGCGCAACACCACCGGGCGCGAAGAGCCCGATCCGCTCCTCGACTTCGCGGGATGCCGAGGCGTCCGTCGCGTAGGGACGGCATGTCCCTGAACATCCGAAGAGGACCGCGCCCACGCGCTCCGACAGGGCCTGGAGTTCTTCGCTCGCCGTCATGATCCGCCTTCCTCGGCCGCGCGCAGCGCGGCGCGCAGGGGGCCCAGTTCGAACTCCCGCCAAGCGGCCGGATCGACCGGCTCGCCGAGCGCACCGCGCGGACCGAGCGCCTCGATCTCGTCGATCGCGGCCTCCGCGATCGCGAACTCGCGGAGCTGCAGGGCGATCGCGAAGACCTCGCGCAAGAAGTCCGCGTCGACGGGCCGCTGCCGCAGCACCTCGGCGTGGGCCGCCAGCGCACCGCGGAGGTCGGACAACGGCTCCGGCACCTCGTCGACGCGGCGCCCGCCCCCCGCTTCCTCTCCGGACAGGGTCCGTGCCAGGGGCAGGTAGGCGTCACATACGCGGAGCGCCTGTTCGAGCGGCCCCCGATCCAACTGGTGCCGGGACACGAAACCGGAGCTGCCCCGCGCCCACCACGCGACGCTGGCCGAGGCGCCGACCGCGGGTCGATTGACCTCCGCGGGCCGCGTCGGCGCGAACAGGTCGGCCCGATCGAGCTCCCGGCAGAGCGTCCGCGTGGTCCGGGGATCGAGGCGGTAGACGGCGACGGTGGAGAAGACCGGAATCGATTCCGCGACCACCACCCCGCTCGCCTCCCGATACATCGCGAGGCCGTCCGCAAAGACCATGAACGAGCGGTCGACCGCTCCATCGTCTCCGCAGACCTCGGCCCGGATCCGGAAGTCCTCCGGCGGCCACTGGCTCGCGGGACGGCCGTTGCTACGGCAGGATCCGAGACCCAGGGCCGCCAGGACCAGGGCTCGGAGCAGGGGATGAGCGCGGCTGTCCATGCGACGTAATCCGGTTTGGTCTTACCGTCGACCGGGTGAGGAGGCTATGTTCCGCGGAAATCCGCATGGTCACGATCGCAGAGAAAATCAACGCTGTCCTCGCCCAGCGACGGATGCTCAAACGCGACCTCGCTCGCGCGTTGGGCGTCGCGCCGCAGACCGCCACCGACATCTGCAAGGGCAGGTCAGCGGTCACGCTGCCCCACCTGCGCAAGCTGTGCG
>JBEAPQ010000435.1:0-5003 GCA_041164325.1 Planctomycetota bacterium
ATCTACCATGCTGCCAACGAGGGCGTCGTGTCCTGGCACGGTTTCGCCGTCGAGCTGCTGCGGCAGGCGGGCATGGACGTGGAGGTCGGCACGATGACGACCGCAGAGCTCGGTCGCCCGGCTCCCCGGCCCGCGTGGTCGGCCCTCGATTGTTCTCGACTCACCGCGGTCCGTGGCCGACCCCTTCCCGGATGGCAGGATGCCGTGGCTCGCTACCTTGCACAGGAATCCCCGTGACCAAGATCCTCGTGACCGGCGGTGCCGGCTTCATCGGCTCCAACTTCGTGCGTCTCCTGATCGAGCGCGGTGGCGTGGACGTCGTCAACCTCGACGCCCTGACCTACGCCGGCAACCTGGAGAACCTCGCGGAGATCGAGGGGGAGCCGGGCTACACGTTCGTCCGCGGCGACATCCGTGACGCGTCGGCGATGGAGGCGGTGTTCGCCGCGCATCGGCCCGAGGTGGTCGTCCACTTCGCGGCCGAGAGTCACGTCGACCGCTCGGTCCTGGACGCGACCGAGTTCGTGCAGACCAACGTCGTCGGCACACAGGTCCTGCTCGACGTGGCGCGTCGTCACGGGGTGGGGCGGTTCGTGCACGTCAGCACCGACGAGGTCTACGGCAGCCTAGGGCCGACCGGGCGCTTCACGGAAGACTCGCCGCTCCAGCCGAACTCGCCCTACTCGGCGAGCAAGACGGCGAGTGACCTGCTCGTGCGGGCCGCCTACCACACGCACGGGCAGGACGTCGTCACGACCCGCTGCTCGAACAACTACGGTCCGTACCAGTTCCCGGAGAAGCTGATCCCGCTGATGATCGCGAACGCGCTCGAGGGGAAGGAGCTTCCGGTCTACGGCGACGGCAAGAACGTCCGCGACTGGATCCACGTCCGGGACCACTGCGAGGCCGTCGCGGAGGTCATGGCGCGCGGCCGGACCGGCGAGGTCTACAACATCGGCGGGGACTCCGAGCGCGAGAACCTGCACGTGGTCCGGGAGATCCTCAGGCTCGCTGGTCGCGGCGAGGAGCTGATCCGCTACGTGAAGGACCGGCCGGGCCACGACCGCCGCTACGCGATCGACCCCACGCGGATGCGCGACGAGCTGGGCTGGCGCCCGAAGCAGACCTTCGAGTCCGGGCTGGAGGCGACGTTCTCCTGGTACGTCGACCAGCGGGAATGGTGGGAGCGCGTCCGATCGGGCGCCTACCGGGACTACTACGAGCGCCAGTACGGCGGCCGTTCGGACGCTTGACCGTCCACCCGGGTCGTCGTCGGCTGGCCGACGCCCCGACCCAGACCCGGCAGCCGAGGCGGGGCCTTCCCCGCGCCTCGATCCGGTTTCCGCGGATCCATGCGGGTGGAACCGCCGCGTTGGCGGGAACTTCCGTTCCAGTGGGAAGGCCAGCGGCGCCGATGATCGCAGAGAGGCCCGGTCTTTGCGGTTGACCGGAGGCTACCTAGGATCACGACGCATGGGCAGCGCATCACGACAGTCCGGGAATCCAAGCCGGGAAAGGGCGAACGGCCTGTTCCGTCGATTCGCCTTCCTGGCGCTGCTCGCGCCGCTCCTGGTCGGATGCACGACCGTCGAGGACCAGCGCATCCGCCAGTATCTGCACGAGAAGGGCTTCGGAACGCGTGCCGAGGGCGTGGCCAGCGCCGAGAACTTCGTGATGGGCGGGGACCAGGTCCAGTTCATCATCGACCCGAACGTCTACCTGCAGCCCGGCTTCGAGCAGCTCTACATCCTCTCGGCGCCTCAGCCGGTGCAGATCGACGGGACGATCTTCGTTCCCTACGTCGGACCGGTGTTCGTGCTCGGGCTCAAGGAGCAGGAACTCGCCTCGCTGGTCGGGCTCCAGCTCGAGGCCATCCGCTCGCATCCGGTCCAGCTCCAGGCACGGATCGTCAGCACCGGCAAGGGCTTCTACATGTTCGGCGAGGTCGACCGCTCGGCGCGGTTCATCCCGCTCACCAACGGGGACCTGACGCTCCTCGACGTGATGGCCCGGGCGCCGATCACCGATCTCGCGAACATGGGGCGGATCAAGGTCATCAAGCCCGACGCGCAGAACCCGCTGGCCATGGTCGTCAACGTCCGTGAGATCGTCGAGACGGGCTACACGACCTTCAACCTGCGGATCGAGAACCAGGACATCATCTACGTCCCGCCGACGTTCTTCGGTCACATCAGCCGGTTCTTCGAGAAGCTGCTCTCGCCGATCGCCAACGTCACCCAGGTCGCGTTCGGCGCAAGCTTCGCGCGGTCGAGCATCGACTACCTGCTCTACGACGAGGCGGACTCCCTGCTGTTCCGAGGACAAAGGCGGTTCTGAGCCGTGACACAGCTGGATCTTCCGCCCATCTCGTTCGCCCGCTACCTCGACCTCGTCCGGAGGCGGAAGTGGCAGGTCATCCCGATGAGCGCCCTCGGGCTGCTGATCGGCGGTGTCGTGGCGTTCTTCATCCCGCGTCTCTACGTCGCGGAGACCCAGCTCGTCTACACGGGACTGGTACTCGACGCCGACTCCAAGACCGGCTCGGACCCGCTGTACCAGATGGTGCTCGGCGCCAAACTGTCGGTTCTGGCTGCCATCCCGAAGACGGCCGAGGCGATGGAGTGGGTCGGCGAGAAGGAGGACGATCCGGGCCGTCAAGCGATCCTCGAACAGCTTCGCGAACGCACCACGGTGGACGCATGGCGCGTCGACAAGGAGCGCAGCGACTACGCGGTCCGCGTGACCTACCGGGATCAGGATGGGGTCCGCGCCAAGGAGTTCGCCAACCGGCTGCGCGAAACCTGGACGCGTGACCTGATGCAGCGCTTCAACGAGATCGCAGCGAGCGAGCTGCGTCTCGCCGCGGACGACGTCACGCAGACCTCGCGTGCGCTCGACCAGCAGATCACCGAGATCAACAACTTCCGCCGCGAGAACGACATCGAGCGCGGCGAGGAGGAGCTTGGCCAGTCAGGTACCGAGAGTCTGCTGAAGACCGACGTGCGCTACGAGGAGGGTGAGATCACCCGCATCGAGGCGGACCTCGCGGCCCTGGAGTCGGAGACCGGCTTCCTCGAGCAGGAGATCACCGAGGGCTTCGTGCCCATGAAGATCCGGAAGTCCACGCCGCTCAGCGAGGACCCGCAGCTGGCGGCCCAGGCGAAGCAGCTCATCGAATCGGAGATGCGGGCCAAGATGGCGCGCGACGGTTGGCGCCCCGGGACCTACTGGTACCAGCACCACCAGGCCGTCATGGAGGCCGCGCAGCGGCAGCTGCGGGCGCTCGCGCCCTCAGCGACCGAAGAGGGCGCCAAGGTCGACCTGATCGACAACCCGGAGTACGTCCAGCGGCTGCGCGAGATCGCGCAGAAGAAGGCGCGGATGGAGTCGCTGCGGAGCCAGGTCGATGTCCATCGTCGGGCTGCCACGCAGCTCAGGACTCGCCTCAAGAGCCTGCCGACGATCTGGAACGACTACGAGAGCAAGCTCGCGGCCAAGGCCGAGATCGAAGACCGGCTGCGCTTGGCCAACGAGAGGGCCAGCTCCTTGCGGGCGCGCTACGACCGTGCGCGGACCATCAATCCGTTCACGCAAGTCAGCCCCGCGGTCGTGCCACCGACGCCGACCGATCCGAACGTCACCATCGTGGCGCTGGTCGGCAGTCTGCTGGGCCTCGGTATCGCGATCGGACTCGTCCTGCTGCTCGACGTGCTGCGCTCGAGCTTCAAGACGGTCGATGACGTCGGCTACGCGCTGAAGCTGCCGGTCCTCGGCGTCATGGCCCACCTCGAGACCGAGGAGGCCCGCATCGAGGTCCTGCGGCACCGTCGGGTCGTGACGGCCGTGATCGCTACCTTCCTGATCCTGCTGCTTTCGGTGCTGACGGTCTACTTCATCGCGCCGCTGCGACTCCCGACCCAGGTCCTGCAGGTCCTGGACGCGATCCTCGGGGGGAGCGAACCGGTTCGTTGACGGAGGAATCCGTGGCGCTGACCGAAGCACTCGACACCACGCGGGAGCGGACGCGCGTCTGCGGATGGGGCCGCGGGGCCCGGGAGGCGTTCGGTGCGTGACCTGATCGTCTTCCTGACGCTGATGGCGATGCTGCCGGTCTGCTTCCGGCGGCCCTATTTCGGCGTGCTGGTGTTCTCGTGGCTCGCCTACATGCGTCCCCAGGATCTCTGCTGGGGTTTCGCCCGGACGATCCGTTTCAGCCTGTTCGTCGGGCTGACGATGTTCGCCGGCTACTTCGCCCAAGAAGCCGGGCGTCGTCCGTTCTTCCGGCGCGATCTCCGCACCTGGTGCATGATCGCGATGCTGGTGCTGACGATCGTCAGCACGGCGCCGGCCGAGCAGATCGATGAGTATGTGATCTCGGGGCTTTTCGAGTTCACCGTCATCATCGCCGTGGCGCTCTTCACGAGCGGCCAGGTCGACTCGCGGAAGCGGCTGCGGATGATGCTCTGGGTGATCGCGCTCGGGCTCGGTTTCTACGGCGCGAAGGGCGGGGTGTTCGGCCTGATGGGCGGTCGCTCGATCCACCAGGGTCCGGGCGGGATGATGAAGGACAACAACGACTTCGCGCTCGCCATGGTGATGGCGCTGCCGATGTTGTTCTACCTCGGGCTCAGCGAGCGGAACCTGCTGCTCAGGAAGTTCTCGTGGATGGTGGGTGGGCTCACCATCATCACGGTGATCCTCACGCACTCACGCGGCGGCTTCCTGTCGATGGTGGTCGCGAGCCTCGTCATTGCCTACCGATCCAAGGCGCTGCTCAAGACGATGTTGGCCGGGTTGGTGGCAGTCGTGCTGTTCGTCAACTTCGCGCCGTCCAGCGTGCTGGAGCGATACGCGACGATCAGTGAGGCTGCGGAGGGCAAAGAGGATGCGTCGGTCGGCGCGCGTTTCCGGGCGTGGCAGATCGGCATGCGCATGGTCGAGCACAGCCCGATCCTCGGCGTCGGCCACAAGAACTTCCGGCATCACTACCAGCGTCACGCCGA
>JBEAPQ010000436.1:0-6726 GCA_041164325.1 Planctomycetota bacterium
TCGGCATCACGTTCATCACCACGGGTCTGATCGCGATGGCGTTCATGACCTTCAGCGGCATCCAGCTCTGATCCTCGAGATCACGCACCCCGGAACGACATGGAATTCCTCGGAAGCATCCTGACCGGCGTTGTCGCGCTGGTCGTGGTCATCCTGGCGCTCGTCGGCGTCCTGATGTTCGCGGAGCGCCGCCTCGTCCAGAGCGGCAAGGTCAAGATCCTGATCAACGGCGACGAGTCCAAGTCGCCCGAGGTCGACGCGGGCGGGACCCTGCTGTCCGTCCTGTCGTCGCAGGGGGTCTTCCTGCCGTCGGCCTGCGGCGGCGGCGGCACCTGCGCGATGTGCAAGTGCCAGGTCATGGAAGGTGGGGGCGACATCCTGCCGACCGAGCTGACCCACATCACCCGCGGCGAGGCCAAGGAGAACTGGCGCCTCGCCTGCCAGGTGAAGGTCAAGCAGGACATGAAGATCAAGGTCCCGGACGAGGTGTTCTCCATCAAGAAGTGGGAGTGCACCGTCCGGTCCAACGACAACGTCGCGACCTTCATCAAGGAGCTCGTCGTCGACCTGCCCGAGGGCGAGATCCTGCACTTCGAGTCGGGTGGCTACATCCAGATCGACGTGCCCGCCTACAAGGGCATCCAGTTCAAGGACTTCCAGGTCGCCGACAAGTTCCGCGAGGACTGGGACAAGTACAACATCTGGCAGTACGTCGCGAACAACGACGAGCCCTGCTTCCGCGCCTACTCGATGGCCAACCACCCGGCCGAGGGCAACATGGTGATGCTGAACATCCGCATCGCCACGCCGCCGCCGCGGACGGAAGGCATCCCGCCCGGCATTTGCTCCAGCTACGTGTTCAGCCTCAAGGAAGGCGACAAGATCACGATCTCGGGTCCCTACGGTGAGTTCTTCATCAAGGAGACCGAGAGCGAGATGATCTACATCGGCGGTGGGGCCGGGATGGCGCCGCTGCGGAGCCACATCTTCCACCTGTTCCACACGCTGCGCACCGGCCGGAAGGTCAGCTACTGGTACGGCGCGCGCTCGCTGCGGGAGCTCTTCTACGAAGACCACTTCCGCGCCATCGAGAAGGAGTTCCCCAACTTCTCGTTCCACGTCGCGCTGTCGGAGCCGATGCCCGAAGACAACTGGACGGGGCCCGTCGGCTTCATCCACCAGGTGGTCCACGACCTGTACCTCAAGAACCACCCGAACGCCGACGAGATCGAGTACTACCTCTGTGGGCCTCCGATGATGCTGAGCGCGGTCCAGAACATGCTCTACGACCTCGGGGTCGAGAAAGAGCAGATCGCGTTCGACGACTTCGGTTCCTGATCCTCGGGCGCGTCGCGGCGGTCGGAAGACCGTCGCGGCCCGATCGCCTTCGATGGCCGTGGAACCGACCCAGCCGACCCCCCGACGGGTCGGCCTGCTGCGTGTGGCCCTGTGGGGCTGCGCAGCTCTCGCAGCCTGCGCCCCCGCGCCGACGGTGCATTCGTTCGGCGGCGCGACGATGGGCACGACCTACTCGGTCCAGGTCGTGACCGACGGCGCTTCGGCCAGGGGGTCCGACATCGCGTCGACCCAGGCCGCCGTCGACGCGCTGCTCGTCGACGTCAACGCACGTTTCTCGACCTACCAGTCGGACAGCCTGATCTCGCGCCTCAACCGCGCTCCGGCGGACGTGTCGTTCCCGGTGGACGAGGAGTTCCTCGACGTCCTGGGACTGGCACTGCAGATCGCGGACGCGAGCGGTGGCGCCTACGACCCGACCGTCGAGCCGCTCGTTCGCCTCCTCGGATTCGGCCCGGAGTCGGACGGGGACCCGCTGTCCGAGGCCGACTTCGACGCGGCGCGTGCCCTCGTCGGTGTCGACAAGCTCGAAGTGCTGCCCGGACCTGCCGTCCGCAAGGCGATGGCCGGGGTCGAGGTCGACCTGAGTTCGATCGCGAAGGGAGCCGGGGTCGACGCCGTGTCGGACCTGCTCTCCGCCCTCGGCTTCCCGTCCCACATGGTCGAGATCGGCGGCGAAGTGGTTTGTCGGGGCACCAAGCCCGCTGGGCTGCCGTGGCGCATCGGCATCGAGCGTCCTCGAGCGGGCGAGGCCGGTCGTCCGATCCAGCAGGCGGTCGAGCTTCGGGACCGCGCGGTGGCGACCAGCGGGAGCTACCGGAACTTCCGCGAGATGGGCGGCGTCCTCGTCCATCACGTGCTCGACGCGCGGACCGGACGCAACGCGCCGAACGGCGTGGTCAGTGTTTCCGTGCTGGCGCCGGACTGTGCGCTGGCGGACGGTCTCGCGACGGCGCTGATGGTGGTGGGGCCGGACGAAGCCGAACGCGTGCTCGGGGCGTTCCCCGGAGTGGATCTCGACGTGCTGTTCCTGATGGCCGCGGACGAAGGCGTCGTCGAACGCGCGTTCGGCTGGCCGTCCCGCTGATCGGTTCCCGTCCAGGCAGCAGGACGGAGCCCCGGGGAAGGACGGGCCGGCAGGGAGAACGGTGGCCCAAAGAAAAGGCCCCGCCGAGGCACTCGTCCTCGGCGGGGCCCTGCATCCCTGCCAGAAGCCTCGCGGCTTCCACGCACACACACTGAGCTCCAATCCGCGGAAGAGGTAGCACGACCCGTGCCAAGCCGGTGGAAAGTCGGATCGGACACACTTTCCGGGCAGGAAGGGGTGATCCGAGCCGGGTGCGTCGGTGCGTCGCCCGAACGTCCTGGTCTGCCGACGGCGGACCGACGCAGGGCGCACGCCTCACTCGGCGGTTACCCGACGGCGCGCGGTCCTGTTTCCGCCTGTCCGTGTCGGCGCAACGCTCGGCCGTATCGGGTCCTCACCCGCGCCCCCGCGGGGCAGCCCGACTGGGTCGACCGGACGGGAAACCGTCGACCGGCCGACTCAGTCGGGTTGCCCCGGGCCCGCGGCGAGGTCGCGCTTCGCGCGTTCCCAGGCCTCCTCGAGGGCGTCGATGCCGGTGCTCCCCAGGCGGTCACCCAGCTCCGCCTCGACGCGCTGGAACCGGGCGGTGAAGCGGTCGACCGTGCCCCGGATGGCCGACTCCGGTTCGATCCCGTGGTGGCGGGCCAGGTTGCAGACGGCGAACAGCAGGTCGCCCAGCTCGGCCGCGGCGGCGTCCTGGTCTCCGGACGCCAGCGCCTCGTCCAGCTCGGCCAGCTCCTCGTCGATCTTGGCGCGCGGGCCCTGCGCATCCGGCCAGTCGAAGCCGACGCGCGCCGCCTTCTCTCCGACGCGGAACGCCCGGAGCAGGCCGGGGAGCGAGACCGGGACTCCGTCCAGCGTGCCCCGAGGCTTCTCGCCCTTCTCGCGCCGCTTGATGGCCTCCCAGTTGGCCAGGACGGTGCTGGCGTCCTCGGCGACCACGTCCCCGAACACGTGGGGGTGGCGGCGGACCAGCTTGTCGGAGATCGCCTGCGCGACGTCGGCGGCCCCGAAGCGCGCCTCCTCCGACGCGATCTGCGCGATCATCAGCACGTTCATCAGCACGTCGCCGAGTTCTTCCACGGTCTCGGCATCGTCGCCACGGCGCACCGCATCGGCCGCTTCGTGGGCTTCCTCGAGGAGATGAGGGCCCATCGACACCGTCGTCTGCTCGCGATCCCAAGGGCAGCCGTCCGGCGCGCGCAGGCGTGCGATCACCTGGAGCAGCGAGCCGACCGCGTCGAGTGTCCGGCGGGCATCGGGGGAATCGGTCATCCGGGGACTCTAGGCGTGGGGCCCACGGCGCGAAACGGAGGGCATGCCGTCGATTGCCAGCGGCGTGCGCCTCCGACATCATGTTCGGCCCCGCCTGCCGTGACCTCCCGTCGGAAGCACAAGAAGACCGCTCAGAGCCTCGGCCTGACGGAGCGCGAGTTGGCCCTCGCCGAACTCCTCGACGAGGTCCTCGACGAGCTGCGCTGGCTCCAGATCCTGGGCTACGCGAACCAGTACCATCTGAATCGGGTGGGCGGCATCGACGCAGCCGAGCGCGACCGGATCCTCGAGGCCGCGACCCGAGCCGTCGACAAGGACGCCAAGGTCCACGAGTGGCGGGAGCGCCTCGGCAGGGTCAAGGCAGGAGCTCTGCACGTCAAGCGGGCCATGGCGCGCGCGCGCCGGGACCAGGAACAGGGCGTCGAGCCGCCGGCACCTCCGCCCGCCGCGCCGCGCGTGGCGCGCGCGCGTGCCGAGGGGGAGGAGGGGTCCGCGTGACTCTGCTCGAGCCGGTGGAAGTGCAGGCCGGGAAGCGGGCTTCGCCGCAGCGCGCCGTGCGCGTGCTGCACCTGTTCGCGAACTACAAGTGGACCGGCCCCGCCGACCCTGCGATCCGATGTGCGGTCTGGCAGCGTCGCCTCGGGGCGGTCGTGCGCTTCGCGCAGGCCGGCTTCACGCACCCGGGCGCCGAGCACCGCATGGCGCGCGAGCTCTCGCTCGCCGGCCTGCCGGTTGTCACGGGACTCGACCTGCGGAAGCACTTCCACGTGCGGCGCACGGTGCACGACGCGCGGACCCTCCGCAGCATTCTCCTCCGCGATCCCGTCGACGTCGTCCATGCGCACATGCCGGCTGACCACCTGATCGCCGCGCTGGCGCTGCGCCGGTTCGGCCCGGGTCGCCCGCTGCTCGTCCGCAGCCTCTACGACGCCGACGCGCCGAAGCGTGGCTGGCGCGAACGGCTCGCGTTCGGGGAGACCGACTCGGTCGTCGCCCCGACAGAGCGATGCGCGCGCGCGGTCGCGGAAGCCTTCGACTTCGGTCCCGGGCAGATCCTCTACCAGGACCCACCGACCGAGTCCTACCGGAGTCGGATGGAGGGCAGCCTGCGCGCGGAGTTCGGCGTCCCGGATGACGCGTTCCTGATCGGCATCACCGCGCGCATCCAGCCGCACCGCCGCTTCGAGTTCCTCTGGGAGGTCGCGGCACAGGTCGTCGCCCGCCAGCCCCAGGTCCGCTTCGTGCTGCTGGGGCGTGGCGACGAGGAGGACGTCGAGAACCTCGTCCGCGCCCCGGTCCGAGCGCTCGGTCTGTCCGAGCACGTGGTGCTGCCGGGCTACCTCTACGAACCCCGCTACAGCCTCGCCCTGCGCGCGCTCGATGCGTTCGTCTTCCTGGTGCCGGGAAGTGACGGGACGTGCCGCGCGCTCCGTGAAGCGATGTCGCTCGGCGTCCCGGTCGTCGCGACGCCACGCGGCATGCTCCCCGATCTGCTCGGGGAGCACGCCGACCTCGACGAGGTCGGGGCCGCCGGGCTGATCCGGCCCGAGAAGGTCGAGAGCTGGGTCGAGACGCTCGTTGCCTTGGCCGAAGACCGGCACGCCTGCGAGCGCCTGGGCGCCGCGGCGCAGGCCCGCGTGGCGGGGCCGATGGAACCGCGGTCGGCGGGGCGGCGCCTGCTCGACCACTACCGGACCCGTCTCGGTTGGTCCGGGGAGCAGGTGCGGTGACCGTTTGGGTGCAGGGTGATGTCCCGCAGGAGGCGGGCACAGCCCTCCGGCGCTGGCTCGAGGAGTGTGGGGACAGGCCGGGCGCGCTTCCGGCCGGCGTCACGCGCGTCCAGGCGCGGCTGATCCGCGCGGTAGGGCGCGGGGAGCTTCCGGGGATCGGGTGGGCGTTCGTCAAGGTCATGGGGTTTCCGCGGGCGAAGGACCGTCTGCGCTACGTGCACCGCGCGTTGCCCGGGCGCCATGAGGCGCGGGTCCTCGAGGCCGTCGCGACGCGGGCTCCCGGGCTGCCGGTTCCCGAGGTCCTCGCGTGGTCCGGCTCGCGGTGCGCGGGGATCTTGCCCCGCATGTCCGCGCTGGTGACGAAGGGACTCGATGTCGACCCCTCTGCCCCGGCTCCGAGCCTCGTGGAACGCATCGGGGCCGCGCGGCAACTCTGCGAGGCGGGCGTCGAGCACCGCGACCTGCACCCGGACAACTTCGTCCGGCTCGGCGACGGGCGGACCGCGGCGTTGGATCTCCAGTCCGCCCACATCCACGCCGGGCCACTCGGCGTGCGCGCGCGGCTCCGCGTCGCGGCGAAGCTGATCGAGTCCGAGGGCACCGACGCCCTCGAAGCCGTGGTCGCGGGAGGTCTCCTCGGAGCGGGGGAGCGAGACGCCCTGCGTCGCCACGCGGCGCTCCTCCGGGTGCAGACCATCGATCGTCGCGTGCGGCGTTGCCTGCAGGAGAGCACGGAGTTCGCGCGGAGCATGGGCGTCGCCGCGGTCCGTCACGTGCGCCGCGGAGCGCCCGCGGACGCAGCGCTCGTGCGGCTGCCGGCGCGCGATGCGCTACCGCTCTGGATCGGTGACCGTGTCCGCGAGGTCCTCGACGGCGATGTGCCCCTCCTGGCTGGGATCGTGCGGCCCCTGGTGCCGCACTGCGGCGTGCGTCCCGCTCTCCTCCTCGCTTCGGGTCACGCGGCGGCGCGCGTCGAAGAAGCACGGCCCGCCCTGCTGGCGGCGTTCGACCGCTACCGATCGCTCGCGCGCTCGGGTTGATCGGTGGGTTTCGTGCCGAACGTTCCGGGCAGCACGTCCGCGGGGCACGCCGTCGGCTGCTGGCGTGCCATCGCCAGCAGCTTCGCATACTTGAGCTGGGCGTAGCGCGCTGCGAGACAGGCGATCAGCAGTCCGCGCCAGCCGTCGAGGAAGCCGAGCTTCAGCACGTAGAAGCGGACGAAGCGCGCGGCCGGTCGCGTCAGCAGGTCGAGTGGGCGCGCGCGGCGTCCCCGCGCGT
>JBEAPQ010000437.1:0-3135 GCA_041164325.1 Planctomycetota bacterium
TCACCGACGCGATCGAGATCTGCGTCCGGCGCTGATCCTCTCGCGGGCGGGGCTACCATCGGCCGCCGATGCGACCGCAGTTCCTGCACCTGACCGGGCCGCGCCGTGGTCGGACCGACACGCCGAAGGGGCCGGAAGTCGTGATCGGCACCGGGATCGACTCCACGCTGCGCCTCGGCCCGTGGCGGGGTCTCGCCGAGCGCCACGCGGTGGTGAAGTTCGACGACTGCGGCTGTGACTTCCTGATCCGGGCGCTGGATGGCCAGGTCTTCGTCAACCACCGCGAGGTCGACGAGGTCATCCTCCACCCGGGCGACCTCGTCGAGCTCGGGATCGGCGGGCCGAAGATCCGCTTCCGGGTGTTCTTCGGGCCGGGGTCGTCGTGCAAGCCGGTGCGCACGATGCTCGGCGATGCGGCGGCGGTCGGAAAGGCGAGCGGCCTCGTCGCTTCCGGTCAGAGCCTCGTCCGCGACCTGCTCACCCAGGCCACGCTGACGCTGAAGGTCGGCTTCCCGGCGCTCGTGCTCGGCGTGCTGGGCCTGGCCTTCGCGGCCGGCTGGATCGGCGGCGGTGCGGTGACCGGCGGGCGGATGCAGCAGGACCTGGAAGCGCTCCGCGCCGAGCTCGAGGAGCTGCGGACCCGCGAGATGGTCGCGACGAAGGACGACCTCGAGGTGATCCGCAAGGAGCTCGAGGCGCGCGCGCAGACGCTCGACGCGCTGGCACGCGAGCGCGCCGCCGTGCGCGAGGTCCTCGAGACCGGGAGCCGCGCGGTCGGCCTGATCCACGGGGTGTGGACGCTCGCGCTGCCGAGCGGCCTCCGCACGCCGGACCAGGTCCACCTGTCCCGCCCCGACGGTTCGCGCGTCGAGATCGAATACACGGGCACCGGCTTCCACATCGGTGGAGGTCGCATCGTCACGAACCGCCACGTCGTGCGGCCGTGGGAGTACGCGGAGGAGGTCGAGCCGATGGTCACGCGCGGCTTCGAGCCCGAGATGCTGGCGCTGTCCGTGACCTTCCCGGGCCAGCCGCCGATCGACGTCGCGTTCGACTCCGTGCGCGTCCGCAAGGACGACCGCATCGACGTGGCGGTGTTCTCGGCCGACATGCCCGACACGTGGCCTTCGCTCGCCTTCGACGACCGCGGCCCCTCCGAGATCCGGGGCGAGACCGTGCTCGTCCTCGGCTACCCGACCGGGGTCAACGCCCTGCTGGCGAAGGCCAACCCGGACGTGTCGCGCGACGTCGTCGACGCCGCGGACGGCCGGCTGGCTGCAATCATCGCGGGCCTGGCGGAACGCGATGCGGTGTCGCCCGTCATCACGCGCGGCGTGCTGGCCGAGGTCCAGGCGGAGCGCCTCGTCTACGACGCAGATACGACGTCGGGAGGGTCGGGCGGGCCGGTGCTGGGCACCAACGGGCGCGTCGTCGGCGTGAACTACGCGATCACCGTCGGGTTCGGCGGGTCGAACTTCGGCGTGCCGGTTCGGTTCGTGGAAGAACTGCTGCAGTAGACCGAGACGCGCGTCGGGGAGTGGCCAGGACGCAGACGTCGCCGTAGCGTCGGGCGGCCGTTCCGGGGCCCTGCCGAGGGCTCGGTCCCGCGGAGCGACCGCTCGTTGCGTGTGAGGTCGATATGAAGACAGCGTTGTGGACAGGCGTCGGTGTGGCCTTGGCGGCCGCCGGCATGGGCGCCGAGGCAGCCGCGCAGGGCGCGGCGTCGGCGGAGTTCGCGGCCCCGGTCCGGATCGAGGCCGGCGACAAGTGGGCCGGTGAACGGCGGCTGTATCCCTCGCCGGCCATGCATGACGTGGATGGCGACGGCTACGCGGATCTCGTCGTCGGCGACCTGCCGGGGCGCGTGACCGTTGCCCTTCGCACCCCTGGTGAAGGCAAGGTGACGTTCGGTCCCGAGAAGCCGATGAAGGACCGGCGCGGCGAGCATCTCAAGTTCAACAACTGGTGATGCATCGGCATGGGTTCACAGTTCGTGGACCTCAACGGTGACGGGCACGTCGACTACCTGACCGCGACCTTCGACGGCTCTCCCCACGTTGCGTACGGGGATGAGAGCGGCTTCGGGGAACCGGTCCGGCTGATGGATGCGAACGGCGACCGCATCCTGATCGCGTCGATCTGGGACTACGACCAGAAGAAGCACATCGAGCTGGGGCGCGCGCTCCAGACCGATGAGCCGCCGAAGGAACGCTGCATCTCGGCGCTCGCCTTCGACTGGGATGCGGACGGCGACCACGACCTGCTGCTCGGCAGCTACGAGGAAGGTCACCTCTACCTGCAGAAGAACGAGGGCGACGACGCGAACCCGCGCTTCGTGCTGCCGATCGTCCCGGTGCTCGCGGGCGGCGAGCCGTTCGCGCTCGGCGACAAGATGACGACGCCGCGCCTCGTCGACTGGGACGGAGACGGCGACATGGACCTCGTCGCCGGGAGCTTCGGCGACAGCTACGGCGATGGCGCCGGTGGCGGCGTCTTCCTCGCGCGCAACGTGGGGCGCGTCGGCGCGCCGGACTTCGCGGCGTTCGAAGTGCTGATCCCGATCAGCGCGCGCGGCAGCACCGAGCCTGTGCGTCCCGACCTCGGGCTCTACCCCGAACCGTTCGACTTCGACGGCGATGGCGACCTCGACCTGATCGTCGGCGGCTACTCGGTGTGGACCCCTCCGCAGCCGGAGCTGACCGACGCGCAGCAGGAACGACTGGCCGCGCTCGAGGCCGAACTCGAAGCCGTCCAGGCGAAGATCGCGGCGAGCTCGGACGCGGCTTCCGCGAAGGCCTCCGAGGCGATGAAGGGCCTCGACCCGGAGAGCGAGGCGGCATCGAAGAAGATCTCCGAGATCTTCGCCGCGCACCGCGAGGCCACGCGCGCCGAGAACGCCCGCGCCTCCGAGCTGCGCAAGGACATCGGCGAGCTCAGGCCTGCCCCGCAGAGGCAGTCGTTCCTCTGGCTCTACGAGCGCGTCGGCACGCCCGAACGCGCTGGCCGATGATGCAGGAGGGGGTGTGACCCCTGCGGGTCACACCCCCCTGCCGACGCCGGAGCAACGCCCCGCGTCAGTCGAGCTCGTTCGCCTCGAGCACGACTTCGACCTTGCCGACCCACACGCCGAGTGGG
>JBEAPQ010000438.1:0-3754 GCA_041164325.1 Planctomycetota bacterium
CGTGGCCGGGGCTTCGTCTTGATGTCGGCGGACTACAGCCAGATCGAACTCCGGATTCTCGCGCACGCCGCGCAGGACCCGGGCCTGATCGACGCGTTCCGCCGCGGCGAGGACGTCCACACGCGCACGGCCGCCAAGGTGCACGGACTCCTGCCGGGGATGGTGACACCCGACATGCGGAGCCAAGCGAAGGTCGTCAACTACGGCCTCGTCTACGGCATGGGGCCGTCCCGCCTCGCACGCGAGACGGGCATGACGCCCTCCGAGGCCAAGAAGTTCATCGACGCCTACTTCCAGGCGTTCCCCGGCGTGAAGTCGTGGCTCGACAGCACACTCGAGGCGGCGCGCAGCGCCCGCGAGGTCCACACGCTGTTCGGACGCCGGCGCCCGCTTCCCGACATCGACGCCGACAACGTCAACCTGCGGATCGCGGCCGAGAACATGGCGGTGAACACGCCGATCCAGGGCACGGCTGCGGACATCATCAAGCGAGCGATGATCCGGCTGCACGCCGAGCTGCACGCCCGCAAGCTCACGTCTCGCCTGCTGCTGCAGGTGCACGACGAACTCGTGCTGGACGTGGCCGAGGGCGAGCTCCGCGAAGTCGAGATCCTCGTCCGGACCTGCATGCAGGAGGCCGCTGACCTCTCCGTGCCGCTGGAGGTCACGCTGGGGACGGGCGCCACCTGGCTGGACGCACACTGACCCAGGGCTGGCACGGCGGCCGAACCCGCGCTGCGAACGATCGATGCGCGCCTCGCGTCTCGCACCGGGCGCCGCGTCACCCGCACCCCCTGCCCGGCATCCCATCGAGCGCCTACACTCGGATCGTTCTTCGACCCCGAGCCGCCCGATGACGCCCAAACGCCTCTTTCTCACTTCCTGCTTCGGCCTCTTGGCGCTGGCGGGCACCGCCCGAGCCGACCGCTTCCACCTGTCGCCCCCGGAGCGCGCAGGCAAGATGACGCAGGGGGAAGCCGACGTCCTCGAGGGCGTCCTGCTGAGCGAAGAGGACGGAATGCTCGTCATCCGCGTCGAAGGCGGCGTGATGCGCCTGCCCAAGGACAGCGTTCACCGGATCGAGAAGGACGACCTCACGGCGGAGACCATCGAGCAGCGCGAGGCCTCGCGTGCGGAGGAGCTCGCCGCAGCCAACCGCGCGCGGCGCCAGCTCGTCGCGGCGGAGAGGGAGCAGCGCGCGAAGCTCCGCTCGGGCCGAGCCGCGCTGCGCGAAGCCGCCGCGACCCGTACGGCGCAGCCTGTCGAAGCGGCGGAGGCTCCTGCGCTGATCTACGACCCGGTGCTGCACGTCGTGGTGCCCGCCGAAGCGGACGCGGGTGCGATCCAGAAGGAGCTCGGCGGCCTGATCCGTCGAGACCTGCAGAAGAACGCGCGTCGCCGACTCGAGCGTCGCTGACCGGGACACGATGCGAAGGCATCGCGGCCGCTTCGCGCAGGCCCGAGCCGGCGCGGAGGGCCCAGGTCACTCGAGCTCGGGGACTTCCCAGCGCTTGACCTCGAGTTCGAGCGAGACGCCCGATTCCTCGAGAACGCGCGCGCGGACGGCATGCACGAGAGCCACGAAGTCCGCCGTGCTGCCGTCGCCGTCATGCACGAAGTAGTTCGCGTGCTTGTGGCTGACCTCGACCCCACCGCGGCGCCAGCCCTTGCAGCCCGACTCCTCGATCAACCGGCCCGCAGAGTGGCCGGGCGGGTTCTGGAACACGCAGCCGACGCTTCGCTCGGTCACCGGCTGCGTGCTGTTGCGGTAGCGCAGGTACTCCTCGAACCGCGCGAAGATCGCGCGCGGGTCGTCCTCCTCGAGCTCGAAGGTCGCGTGGACGCAGATCCGCTCGCCGAGACCACCGTCGCGGTAGCGCGGGGAGAGCTCTTCCCGCGCGAGGACCCGCACATCGCCTTCCGCGTCGATCACGGTCAGTGACAGCAGCCGATCGAAGGTCTCGCCTTCCTTCGTGCCTGCGTTCATCGCGACAGCGCCACCAAGCTGCGCCGGAACACCCGTCAGGACCTCGAGCCCCGCAAGGCCCTGCTCGCGCGCCGTTCGCAGGAGACTCGGGACCGTGACGCCCGCTCCGACGGTCAGACGCACCCCATCCCGCGCGATACGCCGCAGCCCGTCGAGCTTCAGGACCACGCCCGGCACCCCACCGTCTCCGACCAGCAGGTTGCTTCCCCCACCGAGCACGCGGAACGGCACTTCCATCTCGCGGCAGGCACGGACGGCGGTGGCAACGTCCAACTCATCCTGCGGTTCGACCAGCCAGGCTGCGGGCCCACCGAGTCGGACGTGGGTCAACGGGCGCAGGGGCACGTCCTCGCGGACGACGCCGCGCACATCCTTCAGAGCAGAGCGGAGGAGGCTGGTCATGGCCGGATGGCGAGGAACGGGGAATGCGACGTCCGGCCGCTACATCGCGGCGACGAGGTCCTGGACGGCGAGGTCGATGTCGCCCGCTCCCAGCAAGAGGACGAGGTCCTGCGGGTGCCGTAGAGCCGCGACCTGCGCGGGGATCTCCTCGGGAGCACCGCCCACTTCGCTGCGCGTGCCCCGCGCCCGGATGCGATCCGAGAGGTCGGCCGCGCTGACCGAGTTGCGGACCTCCCGACTCTCCCGCGCACCGTAGATCGCCGCCACGAGACAGTGGTCGGCTTCGGCGAGCGCGTCCGCGAACTCATCGAGCAGGTGGAGCGTGCGGCTGTGCTGGTGCGGCTGGAACACGACGAACAGCGTCCGATCCGGGAAGCGCCCGCGGGCCGCGCGGATGACCACCCGGATCTCCTCGGGGTGGTGCGCGTAGTCGTTGACGAGGTAGCCACCCCGCTGCCCCGCGTGCACCTCGAAGCGCCGGCGCACGCCGCCGAACCCGCTGATCCCGCGGCAGGCCCCTTCGAGATCGCCGCCTGCGGCGTGCACGAGCCCGAGCGCGAAGAGCGCATTCTGGACCTGGAATCGGCCCGGCTGCTGGAGCTGGACGCGCGGCAGCTTGCGACCCGACAGCACCGGCACGAACGAGAACCGGCCGAGGTCCGGGCAGACGTCCACCGCGCGGATCTGCGCGAACAGGCCCGAACCGACCCGCTGGACCCGCACCGTGGACGGCAGGCCATCGAGGACGCTGGACGGGATCGACTCCTCGACCAGCACCGTGCCCTCGGGATTGACGTTGGCGAGGTAGCCCGCGAACGCTTCGTGGAGGTCCTTCGACGACGGGTAGCAGTCGAAGTGGTCGTGGTCGAGATTCAGGACGGCCGCAGCGAACGGCCGGAGGCTGTGGAACGAACGGTTGAACTCGCAGGCCTCGACGACGAACACGTCGTCCACCCCACCGTGCCCGTTGCCGCCGAGTTCCGGGATCTCACCACCGATCAGATGCGAGGGGTCGATCCCGGCACCTCGCGCCGCAGCCACCGTGAGCCCGGTCGTCGTGGTCTTGCCGTGGGTTCCGGCGATCGCAAGCGTCCGCTTGCCCTCCGAGATGCGGCCGACGGCCTCGGCGTAGAGCAGCGACGTGAAGCCGCGCCGCAGGCACTCGACGTGCTCCGGGTCGTCATCGGGCACGGCCGCCGAGCGCACGACGTAGCCGCTGCTTCCCTCGACGAGGTCCGGGCGGCTGCCGCTCCACACGCGGATTCCCTCCTCGCGGAGGGTCGCGAACACGGCGCTCTCGCTCCGGTCGCTGCCGGTGACGACGCTTCGCGCACCGCGGAGCATGCGGGCGAGGCCGGACATCCC
>JBEAPQ010000439.1:0-3082 GCA_041164325.1 Planctomycetota bacterium
CGCGACGCCGGCCTGCGCGTGCTCGTCGAGAGCCTCGAGGGGGACCTGCACCTCGCGACCAGCGCCGACGGCATCCGGACCGTCTACCTCCAGGGCCACCCCGAGTACGACGCGGTCAGCCTGCTCAAGGAGCACCGGCGCGAGCTCGACCGCTACGCCACCGGCGAGCTGGACGCGATCCCACCGACGCCCGAGCGGTACCTGTCACCCGACGCGGCCCGGCGGGTCCACGACCACGTCGAGGCGGTGGTGCGGGCGCGGGAGTCGGGGGCGGACGCGGCGTCGCTGCCGGCGTTCCCCGAGGCCGAGCTGGCCGCGATGGTCGACACGACCTGGACCGACACCGGACGGGCGCTGTTCAACAACTGGCTGGGGCTGATCTACCGGCTGACCGACGTGACGCGCGGCGTGCCGTTCATGCCGGGGGTGGACCCGGAGGACCCGCTGGGGCTGGGGGAGGCCCCCTCCACCTCCGCCATCGGTCGGGGTGGCCCGGCAGGTAGTGTCTGACCTCGCCCGTACCGTGCGCCCCGCCGGCGGCGCGTCGCGAACAGCGAGGACCATCCGCGCCTGCGAATTCAATAGAATGCGTGTGGGGCGCTGATGGGGTCGATGCGGCACGGGGCCGCCGCATCCGGACGCCCGGGGGAGGCTGCGATGCTGCTGAACGAGGTCCGTGGCCGGGCCTTCGCGCTGCGGCGGGTCGCGGAGGAGGATGCTGAGTTCGTGCTCCGCCTGCGCCGGTCGCGGCACGCGCAGGGGCACCTGCACCCGGTACCGGACGACGTCGGGACCCAGCGCGAGTGGATCCGCTCGCACGGCGCACGCCCCGACGACCACTACTTCGTCGTCCATGCGCTCGACACCGGTCGGCCCGAGGGCCTGGTCGGGATCCACGGCATCGACCTCGACGCGCGGAGCGGCGAATGGGGTCGCTGGATCCTGATCCCGGGCTCCGCCGCAGCACCGGAGAGCGTCGACCTCATCCTGCGGTTCGGGTTCGAGTCGCTCGACCTGACCGAGCTCAGGAGCAGGACCGTCGCCGACAACCGGCGCGTCCTCGGCTTCCTCGAGAGCCTCGGGCTGGGTTCGGGCGTGACGCGGCCCGGAGCGTTCGACTTCGACGGACGGTCCGTCGACGCCGTCGAGCATCGGATCACGCGCGAGGCCTGGGAGTCGGTCCGCATCGCGCTCGCTCCGGCCGTGGATGCTGTCGCAGCTGCGAGGACCCGACGAACGCGAGGACGGAGACACGACCGTGACTGACCGCCACCCGCGCACGACCAACAAGCTGGGCGGCGAGGCCGTCCGGGGGACCAGCGACGAGCTCGAGAGCGCCGCTCGACTGCGCGAGCTGAGCCGGGTCCTCGCGAGCGCCCAGTCCGGCAACGAGCACTGGCATCGGGTCGTCACGCAGCGCTCGTCGACGCTGTCACGGCTCCTGCACCTCGACCACCTCTACCGGCAGATCCTGGACGTGCCGGGCGTCATCTGCGAGTTCGGGGTGCACTGGGGGGCGACCCTCGCGACCCTTCTGAACCTCCGCGCCATCCACGAGCCGTTCAACGTGTCCCGGACGATCGTCGGGTTCGACACGTTCGAGGGGTTCGTGAGCGTCTCGGAGAAGGACTCCCCCGGCTGGGACCCGGGCGACTTCGCGAGCATGGCGGACTTCGACTCGGTGCTCGCCGAGATCCTGACGCTGCACGAGTCCTTCGCTCCGAACCCGGAGGTGCGGAAGCACGAGATCGTGAAGGGCGACGTCCTCGAGACCCTCGAGCCGTGGTTGGGCGCGAATCCTCACGCGATCATCGCGATGGCCATCCTCGACCTCGACCTCTACGAGCCGACACGCCACGTCCTCCGCCAGATCCTCCCACGCTGCACCCAGGGGAGCGTCCTCGTGTTCGACGAACTGAACTGCCCCGAGTTCCCGGGCGAGACCCGGGCCGTCATGGAGGAGCTCGGGTTCGGTCGACTCCGCCTTCGGCGCAGCCGGTTCGCCACCTACCCCTCCTGGGCCGTCATCGGGGACTCGTGATGGTGCAGCGGCTGCGCGTCCCGACGGTCACGGACCGGCGCGGGAACCTGTCGTCGATCCGGGCCGGCGTCGACGTCCCGTTCGACATCGCGAGGGTCTACTACCTGCACGACGTGCCGTTCGGCGCCGAGCGAGGGGGCCACGCCCACCGCAGGCTCGAGCAGGCGATCATCGTCCTGTCCGGACGCTTCGTGCTCCGGACGCACGACGGGTCCGGGTGGTCCGAGACCGAGATGGTGGACCCGACCGCGGCGGTCCTGATCCCCCGGCTGACGTGGCGCGAGCTGCACCGGTTCTCGTCGGGTGCGGTCTGCCTGGTCCTCGCCTCCCGCCCCTACGAGGAGGACGACTACATCCGGGACTTCGACCGGTTCCTCGCGGAGGTCCGCCGTTGAGGTTCCCGCTCCTCGACGTCGGCGCGGCCTACGCCGAGCTGACCGAGGACATCCATGCGGCGGTCGCGCGGGTCCTTCGATCGGGGACCTACATCGGCGGCCCGGAGGTGGACGCGTTCGAGGCGGAGTGGGCCGCGTACGTCCGGGCCGAGCACTGCGTCGGTGTCGGGAACGGACTGGACGCGCTGACGCTCGCGCTGCGCGCCGTCGGCGTAGGGCCCGGGGATGAGGTGGTCGTTCCAGCCCACACCTTCATCGCGACGTGGCTGTCCGTGACGGCCGTCGGCGCCACTCCCGTCCCGGTCGACCCCGCCGCCGGCGGCCACCTGCTCGACGCCGACGGAGTCGCTGAGGCCGTGACCGACCGGACGCGGGCCATCGTGCCCGTCCACCTGTACGGCGACCCCGTCGACCTCGACCCGATCCTCGACCTGGCCCGGCGGCACGGCCTGGCCGTCGTCGAGGATGCGGCACAGGCCCATGGCGCGCGGTACCGCGGACGTCGCATCGGCGCCCACGGTCATGCGGTGGCGTGGTCCTTCTACCCCGGGAAGAACCTCGGCGCGGCCGGTGACGCCGGGGCCGTCACGACCGACGACGCGCACGTCGCGCGGACGATCCGCCGCCTGTCGAACTACGGCTCCGA
>JBEAPQ010000440.1:0-7866 GCA_041164325.1 Planctomycetota bacterium
TGTCCTCGAGTCCGAGCTTGGCGAGGGCGACGAGGCAGGACGACGTGATGTCCCGCTGTGAAGTGGCCTCCAGCGCGCGGTGGAGTGCCGGCAGGACCTCCCGACGCAGCTGGTCCGTGGAGGGGAGCAGTGTGTCGGTGCCATCCTTGTCCCCGCCCGCCATGAAGAACGTGTCCGAGAACTGGATCGTGCCGGTCGCCTGGATCGCCGCGCGGAGTCCGAGGTAGCTGTCCTTCCGGAACTCCCAGTAGTAGGTCCAACGGGTCAGATCGTCGTCCAGGGGGGCGCCCATCGGCCCGCGGGCTGCGGTGCCGGTCGGGACCACCGGGCCCGCCCCGCCCGGTCCAGCGGGGGCCGTGCCGCCGCTCGTGCCGGAGCCGGTCACGGTGCTCCCAGGTGTCAGGGAGCCGGTGCCGCTCGAACCTGCGCTTCCGCTGGACCCCGTCCCGGAGCCGGTGCTCGGGTTCGGCACGACGTTGCCGGGGCCACGGTAGACCCCACCGTGCGCGGCCACCTCCGAAGGCGTCATCGCGCATGCGATCAGCAGGGCAGGAATCGTGAGGATCTTCGTGGGGGTGCTCATCGCCGAGCCCGTCTCCGCAAGGCTCGTGCCGCCGGGCGGGCGGCTGCGGATCCGTCACCTGCAGTGTCCGCGTGTTCCCTCAGCGGAACGATAGGGCCGGTCTGCGGAGCAGGATCATCTCGTACGGGCTCGTGAGACCCGCTTCGAACAGGCAGGCGATCCCGGACTTCGGGTGTGCGGCCAGGCACGAGTAGGCGCTCGGTCCCTCGTGCAGCACGACGCCGTCCGTCCAGGTGGCGCCCTCGTCCTGGCTCAGACGCACCGTCATCCGGACACGCCCCGTGGCGCTCGCAGGATTGGAGAAGAGGAGGAACGTGCCTTCCTCCCGGTCGGCTCGGAGCAGGCTCGCCTGGCAGATCGGTTCGGGGAGTGCGTCGACGAAGCCTTGGTCTGTCCATGTCGCACCACCGTCGTCGCTGACAGCCGTTTGGCGGCGGCGCTGCGTGCGGTCGTAGTTCCGCATGTTGAGCACGAGGCGCCCGCCCGGGAGTTCGGCCACCGTGCACTCATTCACCTGGTCGCGCGGTGTCTTCGCCCCGCGCCGCCAGGTCTTGCCACCGTCCTCGGACAGGATGCAGTGCGAGTAGTAGCGACGTGTCCCGGCCTCGATGTGGTCGCAGGGGACGACGAGCCGCCCGCGGTGCGGGCCCTCTTGGATCTGGATGCCGTTGCCGGGCCCGGTCGCATACCAGGTCCAGTCTGGCTGCTTCGTCGTCCCGGTGATCTCCTCCGCTTCGGTCCAAGTCACCCCGTCATCCTCGCTGCGGAGCACGAAGATCCGGCGCGTGTCGATGCTCTCGCCCGCGATGATCCGCGACTCGTGGTCGCGCCCGTCGTTCCAGGTCGACAGCAGCACCACGCGCCCGGTCTCGTGGTCGACCACGGGGCACGGATTGCCGCAGGTGTTCTCCGCGTCGTCGAAGATGACCTGGGTTGCGGACCATGTCTCACCGCCGTCGGTCGAGCGCCGCATCAGCAGGTCGATGTCGCCGGTGTCGCTCGAGCTCGCGTGCCGACCCTCGCAGAACGCGAGCAGCGTGCCCTTCGGCGTGACGATCAATGCGGGGATGCGGTAGGTGTGGTAGCCGCCCTTGCCGCTGATCCACAGCGCGTCGTCGTCCAGAGGCGGCGGGGGCGCGACCAGATCCCCGGTCGCCGAGAAGGAGTGCACACGGAGCGTCGCGCGCCACGGCCGGAGCTGGAGGGCGCCGAGTGCTGTGCCAGCCTCGATCTTGCCGCGATAGAGCGTGTTGCCGTCGATCGTCACGGCGAGTGTGCCGTCGTCACGGGTCACCGTGACATCGAACGGCTCGCCGGCCGTGATGTGATCTCCCGTGGCGCCCAGAGCCCGCGTCGTCCCGCCGAACAGCGGGCCTTCGACGAACAGCGTCTGGCTGCGGCCATCGAAGCCGAAGTGACTCCGGCCCAGCACGATCGAGGCCGCGGTCCCTTCGATCGATTCCAGAGTCAGCCGGGCCTCGACGCGGACGTCGCCCGCGCCGAGGTCGTGCCCCGCGCGGAGGAATCGCCCCACGCCGCCGATGCGGACGTAGCCCTCGCCCGTCTCGACGTCGCCGCCGACCGAACGCGCGTCGACCACCTTGCCGTCCAGGACGAAGTCGTGGGTCTGCTGCGCGATGGTCGGGGCGCAGGCGGACAGCGCGACGATCAGAGCGCGGGCGCGCATCACTTCCCTTCTCCACGGACGCGGATCGCCTGCCCGAGCCCGATGTCTGCGATGCGTTTCATCAGGTCGTGGTTGGCCTCGCCGATGCCGACGCAGTGGATCTCAGCGCGCCGCAAGAGGTTCAGGCGCCTGACATCTTCGACGAGGTCGTCGAACGGCGGGCGGGCGTACGGCCCGTAGAACCAGAGGAACTCGGTCTTCTGCGTCGAGATGCCGGTCTCCTGGTCACCGGCGTTGTCGTCGGCCTCGGGCCGATCCTTGGTCACGAAGTCATCGGTGGACGGGGCTCCGTCCGTCAGCACGAAGAGCGTGTCCGCTCCGTCCATGAGCGCCCGGGAATCGACGTACTCCGCCTGCTTGGCGCTGGTCTTGCCGGTGAACTCGAAAGCCGTGCGGATCCCTGCGTGCAGGTTCGTGTCGCCGAGCAGCTGTCCGTAGATCCGCTTCTCGGTCGGCGGTCCCGCTTCGATGCGCTCCAGCTCGAAGAGCGCGGCGCGGATGTTCTTCGGCGTCGCCTTGACGAGTCGCGGCGTGCTCTTCAGCGGCACGGCCGAGTCGCCGAACAGGATGACCGCGAACTCGTGCTCTTCGCTGAGACTCGCCAGGGAAAGCCGCAGATACTCGCGCGCCGCGTCGAACCGCGTGATGACCCGGCCCCAGTCGATGTCGGACTCCTCGGGGACGAAGCCGGTGCCATCCTTGTCTTCCGGCTTCTTGGCGCCGGTCGTGGGACCGAGGTCCTTCCGCTCGCGGTCGGTGACGCGCTGCAGCATCGAATCCGACGCATCGATGACGTAGGCGAACCGGTAGCCGGTCGTCCGCAGGCTGAAGAACGGCACGGTGCTCGTCGCGCCGCCTCCCTGCGCGCTGCGGGGTTTGCGTTCGAGCTCGTTGAGCCACCAGTGGGCCTCGAGTCCGAGGTTCGGCGACTCGAGCGCGTCTGCGAGATAGCGCGCAATGACGACCTTGCTGCGGTGCGGGGTCTCCTTCTCGTCGAGGTTCCGGACCAGGAGTTCGGCGACGGGCTTCCACGGGTCATCGCGGAGTCGGCGGTGGTTCGCATGGACGAGGCTGGCGACGGCCTCGAGCATCAGCGCGCGCTCGACGTCCTTCTTCGGCAGGTCGTCGAGGATCTCCAGGCAGAGCTCGGCGGCTTCCATGTTCGAGCCAACGCGTCGTCCCCGCTCGGCAAGTGCTTCGACTGCGGATGCGCGTACGAACGCGTCGGTCTTGCCGAACGCGATGTCGCGGATGCCGGCGGTGTCCTTCTCTGCGGTGTACCTCAGCGTCTCGAACCACATCCAAGCGTCGGCTGCGTCGTCATGGCGCTTCCGCCAGTTGGCGAGAACGTCGGCGGGTGCCTTGGACTGGAACGCACGCATCGCCTTCGAGGCGATCAGATAGCGGACGACGTCGCGCGGCTCCTCGGGTTTGGTGTAGCTCTGGATCAGCACGTCGAGGGCGCGCGGATCGAGCGTTCCGGCGAGGAGCTCGCGCCCTTTCGTGCGCTTCTGCAGGGACGGTCGTGCGAGGTAGGCCCGGTATCGCGCGAGGACCGCTTCGAAGTCGGCACCCGCGGGTGGACTCTGCGCGGACAGCGGGGAGGCGAGTGCGAAGAGGGCCAACAGGGCTCGTCGAGCCCAAGTGCGGCCGCGTGCAGGGGGCTGGATGCGCATCACCGAAACATGTCCACGGGGAGGAGTGGAACCCAGCCTAGCAGCTGTCCACCGGTGCGTCGCCGACAGCTGGGTCGCTGGCAGCGCCCCAAAAAACCGGTGGCTCCTCAGCCGGGCTGTTCCGTCCGTGGCATCGAGGGTTCGTGGAAGCCCGAACTGCGTGCGACAGTGAGGGACTTCCAGTGGCCGATCCACGGGGATAGTTTTGATCGCTACGAATTGCCGCCGAGCTGTCCCGAGGTGTGCGCCGAGCCGCCTGCTCCACGGAGAGTCTCACCTTCGATGCCAGACGTTTTGGCACAGGTTCGACGGAGTCGACTCACTGCTCTGAATCCCATGAAAGCAAACGCACTGATCGCGGCATCCCTGGTGCTGCCGGCCTTCCTCACCCAGGCAGCGGCCCAGGGTTGTGGCTACGAATCGAACATCGGCGCAAACCTGGGCCTCGGCGACGACGCCGTCGGATCCGGGAATGCGCTCGGCTTCCCGTTCACGTTTCCGGACGGCACGACGGTCACGGACATCGACATCGACTCGAACGGCCGCATCATGCTGCCGGGAACGCTCGGCTCCGACTTCACCGAGTCGGTCACGGAGCTCCTGAACAACCCGTCGACGATCTGCCCGCTGTTGGTCGACCTAAACCCCGGTGACGGAGGAGCAGACGGCGTCTACTTCAACGCGCTGCCCGGCAAGGCGGTCATCACGTGGAAGGACGTGCCCGAGTTCGGCCAATCGAACTACATCACGTTCCAGTGCACGCTCTGGGCCGACAACAAGATCACCTTCGTCTACGACAACTCGGTGGTCAACGGCCGCGACGGCATCATCGGCGTGTCCGAGGGCAACGCGGTCGCGGACCCGGGCGCGGTCGACTACTCGACGCGCCCGTTCCCGAGCACGACGCTGACGGTCTACGAGTCGTTCGTCGGCAACCTCGACATGTCGGGCGAGGCGATGGACCTGATCAACGCGGGCGCGAACTACATCGTCGTCTCGCCGACGACCTGCGCTTCGACCTCGGCCTTCGGCACCGGCTGCGGTGGTGACCCGAACCCGGCGTCGTTCTACGAGGACTTCGACGGCTCGGTGACCATCAACGATCTCGGCAACTCCGGTGGCCTGATGGGCAACTGGACGGGCACGACCTACGTCGTGACGCCCGGTGCCTCGGGCATCGTCGCTCCGACCGGCGCGCCGCTCGCCATCGGTGACGACCAGACGCTGCAGGTCACGCTGCCCTGGCCGATGCCGACCGCCGCGGGCACGATCAACGACGTCTTCGTCTGCTCGAACGGCTGGATCAGCTTCGAGCCGACCTCGACGACCCTGCTGATCGAGTCGCCGAACGGCCTCGTCAACGCGGGCTTCGCGATGCTGGCCGCAATGTGGGACGACCTCAACCCGGCTGCGGGCGGTGGTGTCTACGCCGAAGTCGATCCGACCAACCCGAGCCTCTTCCACATCACGTGGGACCAGGTTCCGGAGTTCGCCCAGCCGACGACCAACACGTTCCAGATCTCCCTGAACCAGGGCGGTGGCTTCGAGCTGAAGTACGGCGCGATCGCGGCTCTCGACGGCCTTGCGGGCTACTCGCGTGGCAACGGCCTCGGCGGGATCCCGCCCCGGACCGACCTGACGAACTTCACGCCGTTCGCGCTCGGCACCGGCACGCCGGACCTCTCGCTCGCGAGCGTCGCTCGTCCGGTCATCGGTTCGACGACGGTCACCGAAACGCGTGACATTCCGGCCAGCGCCATCTCCGGCTACCACATGTATGGCACGTCCTCGATCCCGCTGCCGGGCATCGATCTGTCGATCGTCTACATGCCGGGCTGCAGCCTCTACGTGAACTCGGACGTCACGGTTCCGTTCGTTGCGGCTGGCACCTCGACCGCTCAGCACTCGCTGGCGATCCCGAACAACGCTTCGCTGGCCGGCGCGCACCTCTACGCGCAGTCGATCGTCGTCGCCCCGGGCACCAACGCCCTCGGCATCGTGACGTCGAACGCGGTGGACATGCTGCTGAACATCCAGTGATGGAAGCCGAGTGAGTCGGCGCGGTTCGCCGCGCTGATTCCGCTGCGCCCTTCCCTCCGGGGTGGGTTGCGGTCCAGACAGCCGGGCTCCGCTTCCGCGGAAGTCCGGCTGTTTCGTCGAGGGAGGGCGCACGGCGGCATTCGACGCGCGAGCCGGATCGGAGCGCTGCGGTAGACTCTCGGACGTGAATCGCTCCCTCTCCCGTCGCTCCTTCCTCCGTTCCACCTCGGCTGCGGCCGCCGCTCCCTTCGTCGTCCCCGGGCGCTGGCGGACGAGTCCCAACGAAACGCTGAACGTCGCCTGCGTCGGTGTCGGCGGGATGGGGGGATCGGATCTCGCCTCCGTCTCCAAGGGCAAGAACGTCCGCATTGCGGCGCTCTGCGACGTGGACGCCGCGCGCCTCGGTGCAGCGGCCCAGCAGCACGCGGAGGCCAAGACGTTCGCCGACTACCGCGTCCTCTTGGATGAGATGGGCAAGGACATCGACGCCGTGGTCGTGTCGACCCCGGATCACATGCACGGTCCGGTCTCGTTGGCCGCGATGTCCCTCGGCAAGCACGTCTACTGCCAGAAGCCGATCGCCCACAACCTGCGCGAGTGCCGGGCGATGGCGGACATGGCCCGCGACAAGAACCTCATCACGCAGATGGGCACGCAGATCCACGGGCACGCGGCCTACCGAACCGCAGTCGCGACGCTGCGTGCGGGCGCGATCGGCAAGGTGCGCGAGGCGCACCTCTGGGTGAGCAAGTCGTGGGCGGGTCCGGCCGCGGGCCGCCCCGACCGGTCGGACCCCGTGCCCGAGAACCTGTCGTGGGACCTCTGGCTCGGCGTGGCCCCGGAGCGGCCCTACGTCCAGGGGGCCTACCACCCGGCGCAGTGGCGCGGCTGGATGGACTTCGGCAGCGGCACGCTCGGCGACATGGGTTGCCACATCTTCGACCCGGTGTTCAGCGGGCTCGAGCTCGCGGCGCCGATCTCGGTCGTGTCGCGCGGACCGAAGCACCACGCCGAGACGTTCGCCGGCAACGGGGACGTGACCTACCGCTTCGCGCCGACCGCGCAGACCGATGGAGAGCTGACGTTCCGCTGGACGGACGGCGGCGCCAAGAAAGACGTCGAGAAGGCGCAGCTGCCCGAGGGAGTCGGGCTGCCCGGAGCAGGCTCCTTCCTCGTCGGCGAGAAGGGCGTCATGGTGATCCCGCACTGGTCGGCGCCGCGCTTCTACAGCGAGGGCCAGGAGATCCAGGTCGAAGTCCAGGAGCGCGAGTCCGTCGACCACTACCACGAGTGGACCGACGCGTGCCGCGGTGAGGGCGAGACGTCGACGCCGTTCTCCTACGCGGGCCCGCTGACCGAGGCGGTGCTGGCCGGCGTCGTGGCTGGCCGGTTCCCCGAGCGGGAGCTCGCGTGGGACAGCCAGGCGCTGCGCTTCGACGACGACGAGGCCAATGCCTGCGTCGGGCGCACCTACCGGAAGGGCCGCGAGGTCGTCCGGTGAATCCTGTCCGAGCCATCGCCCTTGCGCTGCTGGTGACGGCAGGGCTCGTCGCCCAGGGTCAGAACAACGTCCTGATCCTTCTCGCGGACGACATCGGCGTCGACTACGTCGGCTGCTATGGCGAGGGCTCGAATCCGCCGCCCACGCCCAACATCGACACGTTGGCGCAGCGTGGCGTGCTGTTCCGCAACGCCTACGCGAACCCGTCGTGTTCGCCGACCCGCGCCTGCATCCACACGGGGCGGTTCCCGTTCCGCACGCTGGTCGGCCGGTGGATCCGCTACGAGAACAACAGCGAGCCGATCGGTCGCCTCCTCGACGAGGAGTGGACGATCCCGGAAGTCCTCGATCGCGCCGGTTCCGGCTACGCCCACGCGGC
>JBEAPQ010000441.1:0-7419 GCA_041164325.1 Planctomycetota bacterium
CAGCCCCTCGGCGCAGGATGCGATCGACGCCAGCGGGTTGTTGATCTCGTGCGCCACGCCCGATGCGAGGACCCCGATGTCCGCGTAGCGAGCCGCACGGATCAGCTCACGCGTCCGCGCCTCGACCCGCTCCTGCAGCGATTCCTGGGTCGACGCGACGCGGCCGGCCATTTCCTCGAAGGTCCGCGACAGCACGCCAATCTCGTCGCGCGATCGCAGCCCGATCGAGGGGTCCGCGATCGGGCCGCGACCGAGCCCCTCGACCCGGGCCGTCAGCCGCCGGATCGGGAGCACGATGGACCTGCGGATCAGCATCGACGCGCCGAGGAGCGACGTGATGACGACCACCATCGCGGCGACCAGCACCTGGCTGGCACGTTCTGCGCGCTGCAGCAGGTCTTCGTTGGCACGTTCGGCTTCCTCCCGGGTCTCCGATGCCAGGATCGACGCGTACTCCGGGGAACGATCGAGGCCGACCAGCGGGGCTGCTCCATCGAGCCCCGCGCGCACGGCTCCGACTTCGGCACGGATGGTCGCCAACAGCCGGGCTTCGGCAGCCTGGTGCTCCTCACGAGACGGGTCGTCACCCTCCAGTGGCCCGGACGCGAGGTCCTGCAGGTCGACCTCCACCTCCGTCACCTGCGCGCGCAGCAGATCGCGCGTGCTTTCGTCGAGCACTTCCTGCCGGTTGGCCCGAGCCAGCTGGGACTCGAGCATCTCGATCTCGGTCCGCAGCTCGGCCGTCAGCCCCGCCTCCCGGACCTCCTCCAGCAGCTGCCCGGCATCGGCCTGGATCGTCGACAGTTCGGTGATCCCGACCGCAGCGAGCCCGAGCAGAACGACCGCCAGCACCGCGAAGACGAGGCCGGTCTTGCGGCCGATCGGGAACAGCGGTCGTGTCCTGGAGGTCATGGAGTCGCGGCGCCGCGCCGAGGATAGCCCGGAGCCCGCGTGCTGCGGCACAGGGCTGCCCAGACATCCGCAAGGACCGCCGGCCTGAGGAAGTCGCGCGGACCGATGTAGTCCCCGGTGGTCGCCACCAGGAGGTCCGCGAGCCTCGGCCGGGCCTCGAGCAGGCCGAGAAAGCCGCGCACGACCCGCGGGTGACGCATGCCCCGCTGCAGGAGCTTGCCCATCGCCATGCGCGGCGCCAGATGTCGACGACGTGCCCGCGCGTATCCCGCGAGCGAAGCCCTGTCCGTCCGCCGGGCGCGGAGTGCCTCGACGAGCGGCCTCGCCAGCAGCTCGGCACCGCGCATCGCGAAGTACAGCCCCTCACCGGTCACCGGGTCCACGTAGCCACACGCGTCCCCGACCAGCGCGGCCCCGTCGAAGATCTGCCGCGTCGTGCGTCCCGCGAGCGGGCCGCAGCCGACCAACGGGCCCGTGGTCTGCTGGCGGGACAGCCGCGCCGCGAACGCCGGCGCGGCCTCGACGCGCTCCCAGAACAGGTCCTCGAGCGCGCACCTCCCGCCTGTCGGCAGGCTCGCGCGATCGACGACGAGGTTGAGCGTGTACTCGCCACCGTCGACGGGTGAGCCTGCCAGGTAACCCCCTTCGAAGAACGCGACGTCCGCTGCGTTCGTCGCCGGCACGCCGCGGAACCGTGCCACCAACGCGAACTTGTCGAGCCAGGGCACCGGGCGCTGCACGCCGAAGGCGCGAGCCACCCGGCTGCGCACGCCGTCGGCCCCGATCGTGAAGCGCGCGTCGATCGCCATGGGCTCGCGCCCCCCGGCCAGGACGTCGACTCCGGTCACCCGACCGGCTGCATCACGTCGCACGTCGGTCACGCCATGGCCCTCGAACACCGTCACCCCCGGCGTGGCTCGCGCCTTCTCGAGGGACAGCGTGTCGAGCACCTCACGACGCAGCGCCCAGCCGTGGTCGTGAGGCGCTTCGATCCCGCCGAAACCTGCGAATCGCCCCTCCGCCGCACGACCGAAGCCGTGCAGCCGAAGCCCGCCGATCCGGCGCACGCCGTGCGCTTCGACCGCATCCCCGAGCCCGACGTCTTCGAGGAGCGGAATGCACTCGGGGCTCATGAACTCCCCGCACGGCTTGCCGCGCGGAAACGACCGCCGGTCGAGCAGCGCCACCGTGAACCCCTCTCGAGCCACCCGCACGGCGAGGTGACTCCCCGCGGGACCGGCACCGACGATGACCACGTCGTGGGACGACGAGACCTTCATGCAGACCTCCTCTCCAGCGGGGATGCCGCAGCCAGGAACAGCACGGCAGGCAGCACCACGAGGTCGGCCACGAGTGCAGTCAGGATCGTCGCCGCAGCCGCGAGCCCGAATTCCTTGGTCGTCTCGAGCTCGCCGAACGCACCGACGCCGAAGCCCGCTGCGAGCACGAAGCTCGTCACGCAGAGCGCGCGTCCGCTGCGCGACAACGCACGCGCCATCGAAGTCGTCCGACCTCTGCCCCGACGGCGCGCGTGCGCGTAGCCGTGCAGGACGTGGATCGTGTCGTCCACCGCAACGCCGAGCAGCACCGAGCCGATCATCGCGGTGCCGACGGACAGCGGCCGGCCGAAGGCCCCGAGCGCCCCGTACAGACAGAGGCACGGCAAGAGGTTCGGAATCAGACCGAGGGTCGCGAGGCGGAGCGATCGGAAGCCGATCGCCATCGCCAACCAGAGGAACACCAGCGTGAACAGGAGCCCCTCGATCTGACCGGCCACGAGCGCCGCCGAGTCCAATGCCCGGATGACGGCGGGCCCGGTCACGGTCGCCGCGGGGAACCCGAACGCGTGCGCCCGCTCCTCGACCGCGGCCACGGTCCGGTCCGGGTCCTGCCGGAACTCCTCGCCCCGGACCAATAGCGGCACGAGGCGAGAGCCGTCGGCTCCGGTGTGGATCGGGCCAGCAGGCCCCGCGATCCCCTCCGGCTCTCCGAGCCCGAACTGGAGCGCCGCGGCGCGCGGCCCGGGAAGCGCGGGCAGCGGCGGCTCGAGCAGGAGGTCGACCGTGTCCACGCCCCCGGTGCGCGCGGCGACCCGCGACGTCGCCACACGGAACGGATGATCCACGGCCAGGATGCCGATCGGATCCGTGTCGACGCGAAGCCTCGACCACGTCACGCCGCAGAGGAACGCGAGGACGACTGCGACCCCGGTCACCAGTCCTGCCCGCCGTCGGAGCCAGACAGCGAGCCCGGGCCCCAACACGGCCCAGGCCGGCGCGGGCTCGCGCCCCGCCGCCCCGCTCCCCATGGTCAGTCTCAGCCACGGCGGGAGCGCGACCCACGCCACGGCACAGGCGAGTCCAACCCCGAGCGCCGCGAGCCAGCCGAAGCGCTGGACAGCCGGAATCGGACTGGCGAGCAGCCCGAGGAACCCCGCCATCGTCGTCGCCACGGCCAGGGACGCCGGAACCACCAGGTCCCGGAACGCCGCGCGCACGGCCTCCCGGACTTCGGATTCCGACTCGCGCGCATGGACCCGGAAACGCTCGACCAGGTGGACCGATCCCGCCACGCCGACCGTCAGCAGGACCGGCGCGAGCAGGCTGGAGATCGGATCGAGCGCGTGGTCGAGGGCAGACTGCAGCAACGCCAGCATCAGGATCGCAGCGAGCGACGGCAGCACGGCCCCGAGCGCGAGGCGCAGGTCCCGATAGACGATGAAGAGCAGCAGCACGAGCGCCCCGACGATCCACGGCACGATCCACGCCTGCTCGGCCGCGAGCGCCTCGGCGACCGCGAGTTCGCCCACCGGGAAGCCGCTGAACGACAGCTTGTGCGTCGGCGGGGCTGCAGCGAGCGCAGCCGTCCGGAGGACCAAGACAGCGTCCGCGTAGCGCCCGTCGTCGGCGGCGGCGACATCGACCGCCAGGAGTGCTGCGGTCCGATCCGCGAGCGGCACATCGACCACACGCTCGACGTCCTCGAGCTCCCGGAGTGCGGATGCGAAGCCACGCTCGTCCGCATGCCAGCGTCGGGCGTCGACCCCCTCGGCCCTCGGCTCGGCGAGGACCAGGACCGTGTGACGGCTCCCGTGCGCCCGCTCGGCGCGCGCGGCGGCCTCTGCGTGCGCCGTGCCCCGGGACTTCATCGACGCATTCTCGACGTCGACCCGGAGTCCCGCGCGCGCCGCCCCACCCGCCGCGGCGAGAAGCGCCACCGCGATCAGGACCAGGATGTCACGAAGCCTGTGCACGGCCGTCGCTTTGCACGCTTCGTGCCATGCGTGGCAGAGAACCGAACTCGCCCGGGAACGCTCGCTGCAGATCGGATTCCGGGCCCCCGGTTCCTCCGCAGGTCGGCAAGAACTGCACCGCGATTGTAGGACTTACAAAGCCGGGGCCGCTCTGACCGCACCTCTGTCGCTTCGAGACCCCGGAGAGCCAGAGCCGAGCGGAGGCTGCGACTTCATCGAGTCACGACCGTTCCGCAACGGCGATGGCCGTCGCCAGGCAGGCACGTCGCAGCCTTCGGACCGATTTCGTCACCAGCTGCAAGTGATTGCCTCGCCAGCCGCTCCGCGGCCGCGGGAGAGTGCGTGGCGAGATCTGGTCACACACCGTCGGCATGGCCCACGACTTGCTCTGGGGCCAGCATGTCGAGACTGCTGCAGGTCCTGGGCATCCTGGGACTCGTTGCCTTCGCCGCAACCGGCGCGGGCGCATGGCTCCTCACCAAGGACCAGGTCCACGTCACGATCGCGGCCGACGAGCCGAGCCGCGGCGGCACAGACCCCCTGGCCGAGCTCGCCGATCGGATCACGACCCTGGAAGAGGACATCCGCGCGTTGGCACGCGGACTGGGAGAGGGACTGACCCAACTCGACGCTGCGATCGCCGCAGCCGCCGACTCCCGCGCGGCCGCAGGTGCGCGACGCGACGATGTCCGCGCCGAGACCATCCGCCGCGAGCTCGAGACGCTGGCGACGAGGCAGGCGAGCTTCGAGTCGCGCGCCATCGCCGAGCTCGCCTCGCTGCGCAGCGCTCTCGCGGCCGGGAGTCCCGCCCCCGCAGTCGTCCCCGCTCCCCTGGCCGAGCCGGCGACGGAGCCAGTCCCCGAGCCGCTCGCCGCGACCGAGGCTGCGGAGGCTCCTCCCGAACAGGTCTCCGAACCAGAACCGCCGGCGACACCCAAGCGTCCGAGCTTTCTCGCCTTCCGCCTCCCGTCGGACGACTTCTCGTTCGACGGACCGCGCACGTGGGAAGTCGTCGCCGACCTGTCCCGCGTCGGCTTCGACGCGAAGAGCACGCTGCACGACTTCACCGGCGTCACCCAGGCGATCGATGCCCGCCTGCGCCTCGACCTCGCCCACCTGGACCAGACGGCGGACGGCACGATCGACGTCGATGCGACGACGCTCGACACCGGTCTCGAGGGCCGCGACGAAGCGATGCGCGACCACCTCGGCACGGACGAGCACAAGGTCATCCGCTTCCAGCTCGCCTCCGTCGAGCCGAAGGACGTCGACACTCGCAAGATGACCGCCACCGGCACCGCGCGCGGCAAGATGTCCATCCACGGCACGACGCTCGACGTCGCCATGCCGGTCCGACTGTCGATCGACAGCGCCCGTCGGCTCCACATCGACGGTGAGATGCCGCTCGTGATGAGCGCCTACGGCATCGAAGTGCCGAGTCAGCTCGGGCTGATCTCGGTGACCGACGAAGTCCGCGTCTGGATCGCGCTGCGTGCGCGGCCGGTGCGGGGGGACAAGAGCGAGACGGAGGGCGAACGTGACCGCTGAGTTCCTGCGTCGTGCGAAGAGCCTGGCGGCGGCCGCGGTCCTCGCGGTCGTGCCGGCTTCGTGCATCCCGTCGAACGTCGTCGCGCGGACCGACCGGGAGGTCGACCTCGAGCCTGCGGCCGTGGTGTGGCGCCCTGCGACCTCTGCAGACCTGCCTGGCTACTTCCGCTCCACCGACCGCAGCGGCGCCCTGGCGACCGGCCTCTGGCTCGTCGAGTACCAGTTCCGCGCCGATGGGACGTTCACAGGCGCAGCCCTCCTCCAGGGCGAGCCCGACGCGTTCGCCGTGCTGACAGGCTCGTGGGATATGCCCGGACCCGGCACGTTGGTCCTCGACGGTGCCGAGCCGGCCGAAATCGAGGCGGCACACGGGCTGCTCCGGATCTCGGGCCCGGACGGCAGCGTCGTGCTCCGGCGCGAAGACCTGCGCTGATGACGGTGTTGGACCAGAGCCTGTTCCGCGACGCGGGCGACGCCTGGTGGTCCGGGCGGGCATTCCGTTCGCTGCGCGCGGTCAAGGTCTTCCAGCTCGAACGCATCCAGCGCTTCGTCACCGGTGGCGTCGCGAATCTGGACGTCGTCGATGTCGGCTGCGGAGGCGGCCTGCTCAGCGTGCCGCTCGCGCAGCACGGCGCACGCGTCACGGGCGTCGACATCGAGCCATCCTGCGTGGAAGTCGCCGCAGAGGCCGCGCGCGCACGCCGGCTGCCGTGCCGATTCGTCGTCGGAGACGCACGCGCACTCCCGCTCGAGGACGCGTCCGCGGACGTCGTCGTCCTCAGCGACGTGCTCGAGCACGTCCGTCCGCCGGACGCGGCCATCGCCGAGGCGGCTCGCGTCCTGAGACCCGGAGGCAGGCTGTACGTCAACACGATCCACCGCAGCGCATGGGCGGGCTTCTGGGCGATCACCGTGGCCGAAGGGCTCGGCTTCGTGCCGCGCGGCACGCACGATGCCCGTCTCTTCGTGACGCCGGACGAGCTCGTGTCGATGGCGGCGGAAGCCGGACTCGCGCTGCGACGCATCGAAGGAGAGTCGCCGCGCGTGCTGGCGACACTCCGAGCGGGAGCCATCCAACTGAGGCCCTCGCGGAGCCTCGGCGTTGCCTACGGCGCCTTGTTCCAGAGGACCTCGGCATGAGGCCAGGTGCGTGGATCGCCCTCGGCTACGGGCTCCTCTGCCACGCAGCATTCGCCGCGGCGATCACGTCGATGATCGTCGGGCTCCACGAAGGTCTCCGCACCGGCATCGGACCGTTCGAAGGCGCCGTCGGCGTCGCGGTGAACGCGGCCCTGCTGATCCAGTTCCCCCTGCTCCACTCAGCACTCCTCACCGGCGGAGGGCAGCGGATCCTGACTCGACTCGCGCCGCAGCCGCTCGGTGCAACGTTGGCGACGACGACCTACGCGACGATCGCATCGCTCCAGATCCTGGCGGTGTTCGTGCTGTGGTCGCCGATTGACGCGTTTCCCTGGAGGCCGGGCTCGCCCCTCGCCTGGGCTGGCTCCGAGCTGGCCTACGCCGCGAGCTGGCTGTTCCTGATCCGCGCACTCAGCGAGGCCGGAATCGGCGTCCAGACGGGCGCGCTCGGCTGGACGTCCGTGCTCCGCGGCCAACGCCCCCGCTTCCCGGACCTGCCGACCCGCGGACTCCACGCACGGACCCGCCACCCGATCTACCTCGGCTTCGCGCTGACGCTGTGGACC
>JBEAPQ010000442.1:0-13781 GCA_041164325.1 Planctomycetota bacterium
TGACCGGCGGGGATGACCTGGTCGTCGGGCTGGAGCCGGAACGCGAGCTCGACGAACTCACCGGGCACGAGCGGCTCGCTCTCCGTCAGCGACTTGGCGTTCTGCGGGTCCGCCCAGCCGCGCGTGATCACGTCGTCGGTGATCCGTCGCGAGTCGGTCCACGGCAGCGAGACGAGCCAGACCGACAGGTTTGCAGCGGGCTTGCTGCTGGCGACACGGATCTTGAACTCGCTCCAGCCCGAGATGTGGAGCGGCGCCTTCAGCTCGGGCGTCGCGTAGAGGAGCCGGTGCTGCGACGAAGCGGCCTTCGCGAGATCGGCACCGGTCTGTGCGACGTCGTCGACGAGGCCCTCGACCCCGTTTCCGCCTGCGAGGCCGAGCGTGCCGACGCCTGCACCGCCGGCTTGCGGATGGAGCGTCACGAGGCTTGCGTCCGGGTGCGGGTAGTCCGGATAGGCCGTCGGATCACCGCGCTGATCCTTCTCGCGGACGACCCACGAGCGCGGCAGATCCGTGACGTCGTTCTTCGCGCCGTAGAGGTAGTGCGAGAACCACTTGTTGACGAGGTCGAACGGTGGGTCGCCGCCGTGCCCGCCCTGGTGGAAGTAGGCCATCGACGGCACGCCCTTGGCCTTCACGGCCTCGTAGATGCGCACGCTGTGCTCGGGCATCACGTTCCAGTCGTTGAACGCGTGCGCCATCAGCACCGCGGCCTTCAGCGGGCCGAGCTGGTTCAGGTAGTCGCGGCCTGCCCAGAACGCGTTGTAGTCGCCGGTGACGCGGTCGAAGTTCGCGAGCAGCTCACCGTCGCGGACGTTCTCGTCGCACCAGTCGCAGCGATCCGGGTTGCTGTGGATGAAGTTGTAGAGGACGTCGATGTCCTCACCCATCCAGCCACCCGGGTGCCGGATCAGGCCGTTGGAGCGGTAGTAGTGGTAGTAGCTGGTGTTCGGCGCGACCGGGACGATCGCTTCGAGACCGTCGACGCCGGTCGTGGCGGCAGCGAGCGGCAGCGTGCCGTTGTAGGACGTGCCGATCATGCCGACCTTGCCGGTCGCCCACGTGGCTTCGACGACCTCGTCACCGTCCGGCGTCTTGAAGCCGAGCGCGCGGCCGTTGAGCCAGTCGATGACGGCCTTCGGCGCGAGAGCCTCGTTGGCGCCGCCGACCGTCGGGCAGCCCTGCGAGAGGCCGGTGCCCGGCGACGACGAGTGCACGACCGCGAAGCCGCGCGGCACCCACTGGCCGATCAGCGAGCGCGAGATCAGCGGCCGTCCGTTCTTGGCCTCGATCGCCGGCGGCAGGTCGTGCTCGGGCGGCTCGGCTCCGACTTCGTGGTTCGGGTTCCAGAAGTAGCGGCGGTCCGACGACGACACGCCCGCGAAGTAGGGGCTCGTCTCGTAGATCACCGCGACCTTGAGGCCGTCGGTCTCGGTCTGACCGGGGCGGGTGACGTCGACATGCACGCGGTCCGGCTTGCCGTCACCGTTCGAGTCGAACGTCGTCTCGACCCAGAGGTCCTCCTGGATCCACGTCCCGCGGTCCTGGAACGCAGGCACGACCTGGGCCATGCCGTCCTGGAACACCGGGCCAGGCGCCTTCTGCGCGGGCAGCAGGGCTGCGCCGAGACAGGCGGAGAGAAGGGTGAGGCCGACCGGCGAAGGGCGGCATGGTCTGTCGAGCATCAGCGGGTCCTTGGTCCTGGGTCTGCGCGCCGGCGCCCCTCGGGCAGGTCACGGCGCGGACAGAGGTTAGCGGGGCGCCTCGGGATGCAGCCAGCGATGCGCGGCAAGGCGCCCGGCAGGTGTCACGGATCGGTGACGGCCGTGTCGGGTGCGGAACCCTGCATGCGGGCTCCAGCGCGGCGCCCGAGCCGAAAGCGCCCGGATTCGCCCGTGATCTGGCCTTTGGCTCCGACGGCACGCCGCTTGCCAACACCCGCCCGCCCTGGGCTCGTCCCAGGAAAATCCGACCCACCACGGCTCGTCCCCAGGGTCGGACGACGCCCCTCGATCGCTGTCCCGCTGGAACCATGTCTGTGAATCTCTCCTGTGCCCGTCGTGTCTGCGGTTCGCTCGCGGCCCTGGCGCTCGCTGTTCCTTCGCTCGCCCAGGACGGCGCGAAACCCTGGCGGCTCCAGGACCAGGTCGGGATGCCGGACTGGCTGAAGGTCAGCGGCTCGATCCGCGTCCGCGGAGAAGCGCTCGACGGCGAGTTCCGTTCGTCGCCGACGCTCGACAACTCCGACCAGCTGCTGATGACGCGGTCGCACCTGCGGATCGATGCGACGGGCGAACGGCTCGGCGCTGCGGTCGAGCTGATGGACGCCCGGGTGTTCGGCGGCGGGGACGGGTCCTTCATCAACACGTCGATCGCCAACCCGATCGACTTCCTGCAGGCGTATGCGACCGTCGAGCTCGGCGCGCTCGCCGGCGGTGAGCACCGGCTCCTGGTCGGCCGCGAGACGCTCGACCTCGGCGGCCGCCGCCTCGTCGCGCGCAACAGGTTCCGCAACACGATCAACGCGTTCGATGCGGTCGACTGGCTGTGGAGCAGCGGGAACGGCACCGACCTCCGCGTGTTCTGGAGCCTCCCGGTGGAGCGGCAGCCGTCGGACAGGACCGGCCTCCTGGACGGGCACCCTGTGCTCGACGAACAGGACATCGACAACCAGTTCTACGGGGCGTTCCTGGACACGGCGCTCAGCGAGGACGTGGGTCTCGAGCTCTACGCGTTCCAGCTCGACGAGTCGGCCGCCCCATCGCGGCAACGACACCTGACGACGCCGGGATTCCGACTGACGAGGAAGGCCGCGAGCGAAACGATCGACTTCGAGGTCGAGTCCGCGGTGCAGTTCGGTGATTCCCGGCAGGTGGGTTCGGGCAAGGTCGATCACCTCGCGTGGTTCGCGCACGCCGCCTTCGGCTACACGTTCGACGCGGTCTGGAAGCCCCGCGTCCAGCTGGCCTACGACTTCGCGAGCGGCGACGCGGACCCGACCGACGGCGACAACGGTCGCTTCGACACGCTGTTCGGGGCGCGGCGCTGGGAGTTCGGACCGACCGGCATCTACGGCGCGATCGCGCGCAGCAACCTCAGCTCGCCGGAGCTGCGCGTCGTCGTCAAGCCGACGGGGTCGAGCGACGTGATGGTCGCGGTGCGCGGGGTCTGGCTCGCCGAAGCGAGGGACGCGTGGACGGCGGCACGGGTCCAGGACCCGACCGGAGCCGCGGGCAAGCACGTGGGCGAGCAGGTCGAGTTCCGCGTTCGCCACCACATCCTGCCGAGGAGCCTCCTGTTCGAGTGGGGTGGCGCCTACCTGTTCGCAGGCCGCTTCCAGGACGACGCGCCGGGTGGGCAGGGCCAGGACACGGCCTACGGCTACGCGCAGGCGGTGTGGACGTTCTGAGGTTGTGTGCCCCGGCCTTGGGGTCAGGGTGGCCACCGGCTACAGGGGGGCGATGCCGGAGCAGGATCGCAAGGTGCGCCCAGGAGTCGATGCGCGGAGCGTCCGCACCGAGGACGGCCGGACACTGCGTGTCCCCGACGATTGGGAGCTCCTGCCTCCGGGTGACGCCGGCCTGACGCGGCGCGTGAAGGCGGGCGGACCCAGCTGGACCGTACAGGAGAAGAAGGGGCGGCGGACGTTCTCGCGCGGCGTCTTCGCGCCCGCAGCGCGCATCGCGGCGTGCCGGGCGGCCCTCGAGGCCGAGCGCCAGGACCCTGCGTGGGAGAAGCGCCTCGAGGCAGGCCGACGGCGGCGCGCTGTGGCCCAGGAGGCCTACGCCGAGGAGTTCGAGGTGGCGGTCGAGGCGTTCCTCGCGTTCGACGCGAAGCACCGCGCGCTCGGGTCCGACGTCGCGAAGGCGATCGCGGCCCACGCGACGCCGGTCGGCAGCGGCACCGTGGCGCGGACGCAGCGCATTCCCGTCGCGCGCCGTGCCGAGGCGGCGACGATTGCGTGGCTGCGCCACCAGACGACCGGCTACGACGACATGCGCATTCCGCGCGTGAAGGGCATGCGCCGCGAGGTGCGCCGCATGCTGGCCGAGCGATCGCGCGAGCTGCTGGCCGGCTACCGGCGCGGCGTCGACGTCGATCCCGGGCTCTGCCCGCTGCGGCGTGGCCTGCGTCGGCAGTCCTGACGTCAGGCGAGGAGGTCGTGGACCACGCGCCCGTGCACGTCGGTCAGCCGGTAGTCGCGGCCCTGGTGACGGAACGTGAGCTGCTCGTGGTCGAGGCCCAGGCAGTGGAGGATCGTCGCCTGCAGGTCGTGCACGTGGACCGGATCGCGCGTCACGTGGAACCCGAGCTCGTCGGTCTCGCCGTAGGTCAGGCCCTGACGGATTCCGCCGCCCGCGAGCCACATCGTGTAGGCGTTGGGGTGGTGGTCGCGACCCTGGGATCGCCCGAGCACGGCGCTGGCCTCGACCATGGGGGTGCGGCCGAACTCGCCGCCCCAGACGACGAGCGTCGAGTCGAGCATGCCGCGGCGCTTGAGGTCGGTGAGGAGGGCGGCGCAGCCCTGGTCGGTCTTGCCGCAGTTGCCGCGGACGTTCTGCGCGACCTGGGAGTGCGCGTCCCAGCCCTCGTGGTAGATCGTCACGAAGCGCACGCCGCGCTCGACGAGCCGCCGCGCGATCAGGCACGCGCGCGCGAAGCTCGCTTCCTCGGGCTTGCAGCCGTAGAGATCGAGCGTCTCCTGGCTCTCGGACGCGAGATCCATCAGCTCGGGGGCGGACGTCTGCAGCCGGTGGGCCATCTCGTACGACGCGATCCGGGTCGCGATCGCAGGGTCGCCCTCCACGTGGAGTCGGCGCTCGTTCATCCGGCGCAGGAGCCCAAGGGTGTCCGCCTCGAGAGCAGCGTCCGCACCCGGCGGGGGCGCGACATCGAGGATGGGTGCACCCGCGTTCCGGAACCGCGTCCCGGTGTGCACACCGGGGAGGAATCCGCTCGACCAGTTGGCGGATCCGCCGCTGATTCCGCTCCCGGTGCTCATCACGACGAACGCCGGCAGGTCGTCGCTCTCGCTGCCGAGGCCGTAGGTGACCCACGAGCCGAGGCTCGGTCGGCCCGGCTGCGCGAAGCCACAGTTCATGAACAGCTGGGCCGGCGCGTGGTTGAACTGGTCGGTCCGACAGCTCTTGACGAAAGTGATGTCGTCGACGACGCGCGCGAGGTGCGGCAGGACCTCGCTCAGCTCGGCGCCTGACTGACCGTGGCGGGCGAAGCGAAACTGCGGCCCGAGCACCGCTGCATCCGTCCGGATGAACGCGTAGCGCTGGTCGCCGATCACGTCGGGCGGGATCGGCTTGCCCTCGATCGCCGCGAGCTTCGGCTTGTGGTCGAACATCTCCAGCTGGCTCGGCGCACCCGCCATGAACAGCTGGATCACGGCCTGGGCGCGCGCGCGGAAGTGCGGCGCCCTCGGCGGCAGCACCCGTTCGTCCGTCCTGGTCGTGGCGCGTGCGGTCCGCTCGGCCAGGAGTCCCGCGAGCGCGATCTTGCCGACGCCCACTCCGCAGTCGGCGAAGAAGTGGCGCCGCGTGATGCCTCGGAGCCAAGCCATGTGGTTCGGGTTCATCGTTTGACGATCGCCTCGTCGAGATTCATGACGACCCGCGCGAGGAGCGTCCACGCGGCGTTCTCGACGGCGTGCTCGTCGTCCGAGCCGGCGAGCGTTGCGGCATCGAGCGACCCCGTTGCGAGCCGTGTGCGTTGCTTCGCGAGGTACGCTGTGAGGTCCTCGACCTCATCGGGTTCGAAGCGGCGGGACAGCACGCGCAGCCCGAGCTCCTGGATGCGGGTCTGGTCGTCGGTGGACGAGGCGCCGAGACGGCGCCCCAACGCCTGCGCGATCTCGATGAACATCGGATCGTTGAGCAGCGTCAACGCCTGCAGCGGCGAGTTCGACCGGTCGCGCTTCGCGGTGCAGTTCTCGCCGGACGGGCCGTCGAACGTCTGCAGCATGGCGAACGGTGCGGTTCTCTTCTGGAACGTGTAGACGCTGCGGCGGTATCGGTCCTCGCCCTGGCTGGCGTTCCAGCGCGGGCTACCGAACGCGATCTCGGTGACGCCGTCAGGCTGGGGCGGGCGGACGCCCGGACCGAACATCTTCTCGGACAGGAGCGACGCGGCGCGCAGCATCGCGTCCCGGATCTGCTCGGCTTCGAGGCGGACGCGGGGTCCGCGGGCCAGCAGGACGTTGTCCGGGTCCCGGGCTTCGAGCGAGGCGCCGGCCGACGAATCCTGTCGGTAGGTCGCGCTCGTGACGATCAGCCGGTGCAGGGCCTTCTGCGACCAGCCGAGGTCCTCGACGAAGGTCTTGGCCAGCCAGTCGAGCAGCTCGGGATGGCTCGGCAGCGCGCCCTGGAGTCCGAAGTCATCGAGGGTCTCGACGATCCCGCGGCCGAAGAACGACGCCCAGTGCCGGTTGACGGTGACGCGCGCGGTCAGCGGGTGCTCCCCGGACACGAGCCACCGTGCGAGCGCCATGCGGTCCGCGGGCTGCCCCTCGGGAAGGGCAGGTAGGACCTCCGGCACGCCGGGTGCGACGACCTCGCGCGGCTGCGCGTACTCGCCGCGGTGGTGGCGGCGCGTGACCCGGCGGTTGTCCGCGGGCCGCTCGCGCATGACCAGAGTCGTCGTGCCGCCACGGAGCTGGTTCTCGAGGCGTCGGATGTGCTGGATGTGGTCGGCAAGTTCCGGCGCGGATTCGAGGAACCGACGTTCGACGAGGAGCTTGGCCGCGTCTTCGCGGGCGTCTGCGGGCTTCGTCAGCGCTTCCTCGACCAGCGCCGTGTGTCCGCGCGCTTCGGCCGCGTCGCTGTCGGTGACCGCCAGCCGGAACCTCCCGAGGGAACAGGCGTAGTGGCGTTCGAAGCGCATCGTGACCGTGAGTGGGACACCGGTCGGGATCGCTTCGGCGAGCTTGAACACCGCGGCGTGCGGGCGACCCTGCTCCCCGTTGGTGCTCCAGCCGCTCGACATCTCCCCGTCGATGGCGTTCGCGGCTCCGGCGCGCTTCTGGCTCGCGAACGGCGAACCGGCGAACGAATCGGTCGCAGCCGCGATCGGGATGCGTGCGCCGTTCGCATGCACCTCGAACTCCGACAGGAAGAAGTCGCCCTTCGGTCCCTCGTAGTCGCAGAGCCCGGGCCCGTGGGCCGGCAGGTTCTCGTCGGGCAGGACCTCGAGGCGGATGGCGTGCACGGGCTGCGTGCCGGCCGGGAGTTCGAGCGTGTAGACGTCGCTCTTCGTGGCGTCTCCGCTCGCGAAGATCGAGCCGTCGTCGAGGACCCGGAAGTGGGGGAGGGTCGTCGTCCAGTCCGACGGCCGCGGGATGGTCCACGCGACGGCCCGTGCCGACTCGGCGGCTTCCCAGGCGTCGAACCTCTCGGCCATCGGGGTGGTCGCGTTGCCATCCTTGTCGGTGGCGGGCCACTTGGCGGGCAGTTCGCGCCAAGCGGACTCGATCTGCGCCGTGAGATGCGCGCGCTGGGCGAGCAGGTTCTCGGTCGGGATCGTCCACTCGGGTTCGTCGCAGTTGTCGAGCAGACCCATCAGCCCGAAGTATTCGCGATGCGTGATCGGGTCGAACTTGTGCGTGTGGCACTGCGCGCAACCGACCGTCAACCCGAGCCACGTCGTGCCCGTCGTGGCGACGCGGTCGACCATCGCGAGGTAGCGGAACTCGAGTGGGTCGATGCCGCCCTCCTCGTTCCGCATCGTGTTGCGGTGGAAGCCGGACGCGATGATGTCGTCGATCGACGCGTCGGGCAGCATGTCTCCGGCGAGCTGTGCGATCGTGAACGCGTCGAACGGCACGTCGTCGTTCAGCGCGCGGATGACGGCGTCCCGGTACGGCCACATCGAGCGAGGACGATCTTTCTCGTAGCCGTTCGTGTCCGCGTAGCGGGCGAGGTCGAGCCAGCGCCGCGCCTGCCTCTCGCCGTAGCGGGGGTCGGCCAGCAGGCGGTCGACGAGCCGTTCGTACGCGTCCTCGCGATCGTCGGCGACGAAGGACTCGAGCTCCTCGGGTGTCGGCGGCAGACCGATCAGGTCGAGATGGACCCGGCGACACAGCGTGGCCCGGTCGGCCGCCGGGCTCGGTGAGAGGCCCTCCGCGGCGAGGCGCGCGCGGACGAACGCATCGACCGGGTGGAGTGCATCGCCCCCGGGAACCGGCGGACGTTGCGGGGCGACGAACGCCCAGTGAGGGTGGTATTCCGCGCCGGCCTCGATCCAGCCTTCGAGGATCCGGCGCTCGGCTTCGCTGAGCGCGTCGTGCTCGCCCGGAGGCGGCATCACGCGATCGGGGTCGCTGCTACGGATGCGTCGAACGAGTTCACTGTCCTGCGGGCGACCCGGCACGATGGCGCGTCGGCCGCTCTCGAGAGTTGCCGAAGCAGCCTCGGCGACATCCAGCCGGAGCCCGGCGCGCCGGGCTTCGGCGTCGGGTCCGTGGCACGCGAAGCAGCGGTCGGCCAGGATCGGCCGGACTTCGGTCGTGAAGTCGGGACCCTGGGGCAGGAAGGCAGCGAGGAGGAGGGCGAGCATCGTCGAGGGGCAGCCCGATTCTTCACGAATGGCGGGCGTTGAACACCCGGGGAGTGGCGGGAATCGACTGAGCCGTAACGACAGCAGGGCGGCCGAGGCCGCCCTGCACCCATGCGCGCGCGCTGGCGCGCGCGCCAGCCGTCCTCACTGGCCGTAGGCGACCTGGACCGCGTTCGTGAACGTCGTCAGGAAGGGCTGCGTGACGTCCAGGAAGCCCGCCTGCCAGACGAGGTCGAGGACCGTTGCCGTGCCCGGGAACGTCAGGCTCGTGCGGCCGTCGAGGTCCGAGGCGAGGCCGACGCTGAACACGAGGCCGGTGCCCGACACGAGGTTGCCGCCGAGGATCGGGAAGTCCGGCTGGCCGGGGAACGACACGAGCAGAGCGCCCGGGGCCGCGGCGGGCGCACCCGAGGTGTAGAACGTGCTGGTCTGGCCGACGAGCAGGCCGGTGCCGGCCATCTCGGCGATCGCCGTGCCCGGGCCCTGCGAGCCGAGGTTCTGCTGCTGGACGCCCGCGCGCATCCAGAAGGTCACGGTGCTGCCCTGGTCGAACTTGACGAACGAGTTCGGCTGGTTGCGCGCGTTGAAGGTCGTCAGGCGGCACCAGCGGGTCGGTGCACCGTCCACGAACTGCAGGTCGAAGCGGCAGGAAGCCGAGCGCGACGCCGAGAAGTTGTCGACGCCCGACGTGCCGCCGGGGATCACGTTGCTCGAGGTCGAGCCGGAGAAGCCCGGCTCCTGGAACATGACCTCGTCGCCGTCGTTGTAGCCGCTGAACGTGCCGAAGTTGACCGTCGTCGGACCACTGGCCGGGTCCTGGTACTGGTTGGTCACGTCGTCGATCCACAGCGTGATCGGGCCGGTGAAGCCGCCGCTGTTGAGGACGCGGATGTGCTCGAGCGTGCCGTGCGTGCCTTCGAGGACGCCGTTGGCGGTCGAGCCCGCGAACGCCGTGATCGGGTCGTTGCCGAGGTCGAACGTGAATTGCTGCCACGTGCCGTCGATCGTCAGCGTCTGGGCATCGCGGTTGACCCACTCGATGCCGCCCGTCGTGCCGCCGTTGTCTCCGGGCTGCGTAAACGGAACACCCGCGAAGCCGGTCTCGCGTAGGCCGATGGAGATCGAGAGGGTCGGTGCTTGGGCGGTCGCGGCGGCGGTCATGCCGAGCGCGACGAGCGCGGTGGTGAACTTGCTCATGGGCTTGTGTGCAGTGCGTTGGATGGGGAGGAGGCCGCGGTGCGATTCGGGCAGCGACCGGTCCGTCAGGTATGCGAAGAAGCATAGCTCGCTCCGAGCGCTTCGGCAGGGAGGGTCGCGGCCCCGCGCGAACTCGATTTCAGGAGATCTACGCCGGGTCGTAATCCCGATGGCAACGGGGGAAGCCCGGTCCCGGAGCCGGCTTCGGGGCCGCCGGTTGACGCGGCAACGCCCGGTCCCGCCTTGGGCTGCATCCGGGGGGCGGCGACCAGCGATCCCGCAGGACGTGCCAAACACCGGCCCCATCGCCTCCGAGAAGGCTTCCCGCCCCATCCTTGTGACCGGTGCGACCGGCTACGTCGGTGGGCGCCTCGTGCCGCGGCTGCTGGAGGCCGGCTACGCGGTCCGGTGTGTGGTGCGCGAGCCGCGCAAGCTCGAGGACAGGCCATGGCGCACCGACCCGCGCGTCGAGGTCATCGGCTGCCACCTGTCGGAGGTCGAGCGCCTGACCGAGGCGATGTCCGGCTGCGAGGCCGCCTTCTACCTCGTGCACTCGATGATTGCGCAGGGCTCCGCCTACCGGTCCCGCGACCGGGAGCTCGCGGCCTCGTTCGGGCGCGCCGCGGCGCAGGCCGGCGTCGCGCGGATCGTCTACCTCGGCGGACTGGGGGAGATGGGAGACGACCTCAGCGAGCACCTCGCATCCCGGCGAGAGGTCGAGCAGGTGCTGGCAGCACAGGGGGTGCCCGTCACGACGCTGCGTGCGGCGATGATCATCGGTTCGGGTTCGGCCTCCTTCGAGATCCTCCGCTACCTCGTCGAGCACCTGCCGGTGATGGTCACGCCGCGCTGGGTCAGCACCCAGTCGCAGCCGATTGCGATCCGCAACGTCCTCCACTACCTGGTCGCCTGTCTCGACACGCCGGAGACCACGGGGCGGACGATCGATATCGGTGGTGCCGAAGTCGTCTCGTACCGCGAGCTGATGCGCACGATGGCCGAGGCGCGCGGCATGCGGCCCAGGATCGTGGTGCCGGTTCCCGTCCTGACGCCGCGGCTCAGCTCGCTGTGGATCCACCTCGTGACGCCGGTTCCGCACTCGATCGCGCGCCCGCTGGCCGAGGGGCTCCGCAACCGCACCGTTTGTCGGGATGATCTCGCGCAGAGGCTGATGCCGCAGCGCCTGCTGTCGATGCGCGAGGCGATCGACGCGGCCCTCGGCAGGCAGCACGACTCCGCGGTCGAGACCGCATGGACCGACGCGGGCGCCATGCCGGGTGACCCCGACTGGGCGGGCGGAACGGTCTACGAGGACAGGCACGAAGTCGAAGTCGCCGCGACACGGTCTTCGACCTACCGCGCCGTTCTCGGGGTGGGCGGCGACAACGGCTGGTACGGGGGCAACTGGCTGTGGCGGGTTCGCGGTGTCCTCGACAAGTTGTTCGGCGGCCCGGGTCTCCGGCGAGGTCGACGCGACCCTCGGCGCGTGGTCGTCGGAGACGCGCTCGACTTCTGGCGGGTTGTCGACGTGGTGCCCGGTGAGTCGCTGGTGTTGCGCGCCGAGATGAAGCTTCCCGGTACCGCGCTCCTGCGGCTGGATGTGGCCGGTGGGGGCGAGGCCGAACGCTCGAAGCTTGCCGTTACCGCGCTGTTCAAGCCGCGGGGCCTGCTCGGCATCGCCTACTGGTACAGCGTGCTGCCGCTACACGTCGTCGTGTTCCGCGGGCTGCTCAACGGACTGCGAGCGGCTGCGGAAACGCCACCTGTCCGGTAGCGTGCGCGGATGCGCATGCTGGCCGTCCTCGTTCCTGCGATCTCCCTGCTCCTCGGCGCGTGTGCGATCGCGACGCCAGGACCGGTGGAACACACGGTCCTGGTGCAGGGGAACGGCAAGCTGGCGCGCCATGCGCCCGACGGCACGGTCGCCGCGGTGGCCTGGGGTCCGATCCACGACCTGCACGTGCTCGACAACGGGCACGTCATGGCCCAGCGCGGCCGCAGCGAAGTCTGCGAGATCGACTTCTCGACCGGCGCGGTCGTGTGGTCCTACGACTCGGCCAAGCAGGGTGGCAACGAGGGCAAGCCGGTCGAGGTCCATGCCTTCCAGCCGCTGCCGGGCGGCCGGCTGATGATCGCCGAGAGCGGGCCGGGACGGATCATCGAGATCGACCGCGCCACGGGGGAGATCGTCCACGCGTTCCGGCTGGAGCTGGATCGTCCGCACCCGCACACCGATACGCGGCTTGCGCGCAAACTCGCCAACGGCCACTACCTCGTCTGTCACGAGGGCGACGGCAAGGTCCGCGAGTACGACACCGAGGGCCGCGTCGTCTGGCGCTACGAGGTGCCGATGTTCGGTCGCGACACCAAGGGGGGTCACGGGCCCGAGGCCTTCGGCAACAAGTGCTTCGCCGCGGTTCGCCTTCCGTCTGGCAACACGCTGATCGCCACAGGCAACGGGCACAGCGTGCTGGAGGTCACCCCGGAACGAGACGTCGTGTGGAGCCTCACGCAGGATGAGCTGCCGGGAATCCGCCTCGCCTGGGTCACGACGCTCGAGGTCCTACCCAACGGCCACTACGTGATCGGCAACTGCCACGCAGGCGGCGGCCAGCCGCTGCTCGTCGAGGTCGATCCCGCGACCAAGGAGGTTGTCTGGACCTTCGACGCGTTCGACGCCTACGGCAACTCGGTGTCCAACACGGCGCTGCTGGATGTGCGCGGTCGCTCCCTGCGCTGAGAGCGTGTGACTCTATCGAGTCACGGGCTCTCCCGCGTCCGCGGAGCGGCCGCCAAGCAAGCACTTCAGGGGCTGTCGACTGATTCGGTCACAGCCTCCGAGGTCGGGTGACGGCCGTCGCGCGGGCGAATGCGCCCGGGTCTCCGACGATCGCCGGAGCGCAGCGCCTCACGTGAAGCGGTCGACGCTGACGAACTTGTCGGCCGACAGCGTCTGCTCGCCGTCGAACCGGTAGGCGACCAGCTGCCCACTCGGCTTCCCGATGCTGTAGTCGACGCAGGCGATGTTCGGGGCCAGTGGGGCCGGCTTGCCTTCCAGCCAGTAGTGCCCGAGCACGACCGGACATGCGTCGTGGGAGTACTCGATCAGGTGGTCACCGTCGATCGGGTCGTCGGGGATGTGGGTGACCGTCGACTCAGGCCCCATGAATGCGGCGCGGTAGGTGGTCGCCGCGCCATCCCACCAGCGCACCCTGATCCGATGGCGGCGATGACCCTCCTTGTCGCGGTAGGCGTGACCGCGGGGCAGCGGCAGTTCCTTGCCCTTGAGCAGCGTCTCGATGGCTTCGAACTCCCAGGTGCCGCGACGGCCCGACGCGTGGAGCAGCGCGTCGCCGAGCAGGTGGGAGCCGCCCTGGAGGTCCTCGACCCGCCGCATCAGAGTTGGCTCCCAACAGGCGTGCACGACGCGGATCGACCCGAGGTCGAGCCAGAGCGGAAGCGTCCGGAACCACTCGACGGCATCCCGCCAGCCCCGCGGATCCGTCTCGAACGCATCGAGGAACGCACGATGCTGGCGCCGCGTGCGCACATTGCGCGGACGCACGTGGCCGCCGAAGCCGTCGGGCGTGAAGAAGGCGACCGCGTTGTATTCGTGGTTGCCCATGACGCTCAGCGCATCGCCGGCTTCGACCATCGACCGCGCGAGGGCGATCACCTCGCGCTGCCATCGCCCGCGGTCGACGAAGTCGCCGAGGAAGATGACCCTCCGCTCGGGGTGGCGATAGCCGTTCCCCTTCGGCTCGTAGCCCATGCGTTCGAGCAGGGCGCGGAGCTCGGGGAGCTGCCCGTGGACGTCCCCGATGATGTCGAAGCGATCGGTCATGGTCGATGGCGCGCGTCCGGCTGAGGGACAACGCGCCGCGGGGATCAGACCGCGGCCAGGATCGCGTTGAGTGCGGCGCTCGGACGCATGGCGGCATCGGCCCTGGACGGATCCGGGTGGTAGTAGCCGCCGATGTCCATCGCCTGGCCCTGTGCACCGTTCAGTTCGTCGAGGATCG
>JBEAPQ010000443.1:0-4314 GCA_041164325.1 Planctomycetota bacterium
ATCGCCTCGAGGTAGGGAAGTGCACACGCGACGCCCGCCCCGCGGAGGAACGAACGCCGATCGAGATGCCAGGACTTTTGGTCAGCCATGCGTGGGGCTCCGCGGGTCAGCGCTCGAGGAAAGACGGGCCGGTGACGATAGCACGGATCAGCGCCCTCATCCGATAGCCCTGGGACTTGGCCTCTTCGCGGATCGCGTTCAGCTCGGCCGCATCGGCGAAGGACGTGTCCCGCCCGAGGGCCCACGAGAACAGATACTCGGTCAGGGCACCTGCGAAGTCATCGACCCGCGGGCCGAGCACGTAGGCCTTGAGGCCGTCCACGCCGTCCACATCGACGCCGTCGGGAAGGCGCGTCACGGCGTCGACCGGGCGTCCGCGTCGCTCCTGCTCCAGCAGCCCGACCGCGCTGTAGCCCTCGAACGCGAGTCCGTAGGGGTCGATGCGCAGGTGGCAGTCGACGCAGGACGACTTGTTGCGGTGCAGCTCGAGCTGCTCCTTCAGCGTCAGCTTCTCGAAGCCGGGCTTGTCGGGATCGAGGTCGGGGACGTTCGGCGGGGGCGGCGGCGGCTTCTCGCCGAGGATCTTCTCCTTCACCCACACCGCACGCTTGATCGGGTGCGGCCACGTGCCGTCCGAGTGGCCGGCGAGGAACGCGCCCTGCGACAGGAGACCGCCGCGCCGCTGGTCGGCCGCCACCGGCACCGGTCGGAACTCGGGGCCGACCACGCCGTCGATCCCGTAGAACTCGGCGAGGTTCTGGTTGAGCAGCGCGAAGTCGGAGTCGACGAAGGCCGTGACCGGAAGGTCCTCGGCCAGCACGTGCTCGACGAAGGCGTAGGTCTCCTCCGCCATGTCCTGCTTGACGAAGCGCGTGAACGCCGGGAAGTGCCCGACGTGGATCGTCACCTGGTCGAGGCGATCCAGTCGGAGCCACTCCTTCGCGAACGCGCGGACGAACCGCCGCCGCCGCGGGTCGACGAGCATGCGATCGACCTCGACACCGATGTTGGCGCGCAGCTGCCCCGCGTCCGCGAGCCGCATCAGCCTCTCGTCGGGCGGCGAGTCCCACAGGAAGTAGGAGAGCCGCGTCGCGAGCGCGTGCTCGCCCAGCCCGACTCCCTCGTCTCCGTCCACAGGCTCCGCGAGGAACAGGAACCGTGGGGAGCACAGCACGGCGACCAGGGCCTCACGAACGCTGTCCTCGAACGTCGGATACTCGCCCCGGATCTGCGCCCAGAAGCCGTGGTAGCGGTCGAGCTCCGCGCCCGTCACCGGCCGCCGGAACGCACGCGACGCGAAGCGCTCGATGACGACCCGCGCGTAGGCGTTCTCGTCTCCCTGCGCGTCGGACGCCACGAAGATCTGCTGGTGCGACGCCGGCGGCCAGACCGGGTAGTACGGCGCCTCGAGCTCGATCGAACGCACGAGCAGCGGCGGGCCTGTGTCCGACGGGTTCTTGGCGAGGTTGTCGTTCCACAGCCCGATCAGCAGGAAGCCCGACAAGATCTCGGTGTCGCCCGACTCCGGTTCCGGCACCGGCAGGTTGTCGAGCCATCCGCCGAACTCGTAGGTCCCCCACTCCCCGCGCGGCGTGGTGACGACCTGGGGCTCGCCGAAGGTCGCGTAATCCATGCCGTCGTCGGTCCGCGTGCCGACCAGCGTGCGGATGACCGGCTTCCGCTCGTTGAGGCGGGCGTTCAGCTCCTCGGAGTCGGCCGACAGACGAACGACCTGAGGGTGGTCCACAGGCAGACGCGTGACGACGAGCTGCTCGACGCCGACGAAGAACTTGCCGCCGACCACGAGCGTCTTCCGGCCCTTGCGCACGCCGAGCACGCCGACCGCGGTCACCGCACGCGGCTGCGCGAGCTGGTCCGCGTCGAGCTCCGGCCGGAAGTCCAGGTTGCGTCGTCCGAGCGACAGCCGAACGGACGGCATGACCTCCTTCGGCGTCGGCGGGTGGACGAGGTCGACCTGGTAGTAGCCGTCGTCCGGAAAGTCGACCGTGAACTCGACGCGCGCGTCCTTCGGAACGTCGATGGGCACGAGGAAGCCGTCGGTTTCCGTGAGGTTCTGCGGTTTCTTGCCGTCGCCTGCGGCGAGTGCGAACGCCCCGTCCGGCACGACCACGTTCCCCTCTGCGCCGAGACTCGCTTGCGGTTCGCGCACGTCGGGATCGAGCAGAAGCTCCTCGTGCAGCGCCGGCACGTAGCCTTGCGAGGCGACGACGCGCATCGCGAATCGCCCCTGCTCAGGGAAGACGCGCTGCATCTCGACCTTGAGGTTGGGGGACGGGCCCTGCCAGGACTTCGGGGTCCGCTCGACGTGCGGCAGCGCCGAGAACAACACCATGCCGTCGTCGACGACCTGGAACCGATCCTGGCCAGACCCGCGGAGGCCGACGCTGATCTTCCTCTGGATCGTCTCCTGGGCCTTCCGCTCGGCGTCGTCGCGCGGCTCGATGGCACGGCCGTCCGCATCGAGGATCTCGACGATGAAGTCGTCTGCCGACAGCGCGACCGCCTGGTAGCCACCGGTCACACCCGCGACCTTGCCGCGGCCGATCCCCTTGCCGAACGTCACGCGGTAGCGCGTCGCCTGCGGCCGCTCGCCGGTGACGATCGCCTCGCCGAGAGCCTTGCGCGCGATCGCCTGGTAGGTCTCGAGGTGGAGCGGCGACGCCTGCAGGACCTCACCGTCGTTCGAGAAGCCCTTGGCCGACTTGCCGTCATCCGGGAGCACGCGGCCGAAGTCGACGCCGAGCCCCAGCAGGTCCTGGAGCGTGTTGGTGTACTGGCGCTTGTTGAGCCGGCGCAGCACGGTCCGCACCTCGCCCCGACGCGCGGCGGCCGCCTCTTCCAGAGAGCCGGCGATCCAGTCCTGCAGGGCTCGCCTCGCATCGTCCCCGAGCTGCGGCTCGTCCTTCGGGGGCATTTCGCCGCCCTGCAGGATGTCGAGCACCAGATCCCAGAGGTCCGCATCGCCGCCTCTGAGCAAGTCGGGGTCCATCGTGTCGAGCCGGATCTCGCCCTTCTGCTTGTCGGGGCCGTGGCAGCGGAAACAGAACTCCTCGAGCACCGGGCGCACATCGCGCGCGTAGTCGAGCCGACCATCGGCGGAGCTCGGCTCCTGCGGGGCTGCGCGGAGGGCTTCTCCGCACAGGGCCAGCGGCGAGAGGGCGATCGCGGCAGCCAGTAAGACCCCTCGGGTCCCAGCTGGCCGCCGCGCTGCAGAGCGGAGCGGGAGCAGGCGCACGGGGGGATTGAAGACCCCGCTGGCGCCCGGCACAACCCGGAGCGCAGGCCCCGCGCTGACAGGCGACCCGCTGCGCCGCAACGCGGCGGAAGAGCGCAGCGGTGAACGAGCGCGCCGGGGCCGTCCGGCCCCGGCGAGCGCCCTCATCGCCCGCCGGCGGCGGCCTCGGAACGCATCTCCTCGAGGAGCTGGTCCACGGCCTTGTCCATGGCTTCGCCGCGGACGTTCTTGAAGCGGATCACGCCCTTGTGATCGAGGACGTAGATCGTCGGCCAGCCGGACACGTTCCAGCGAGCGCTGATCGGCCCACTGGTGCCCTTCGGGCCGTTCCAGAACGAGCGCCACGTGATCTGCTCGGCCTCGAGCCGCGGGCGCAGCGCGTCGAGGTCATCATCGGAGTTCACCCCGATCAGGGCGAAAGGCTGGTCAGCGAGTCGTTGCACGAGCGACCGCTCGTGCGGGTACATGGCCCGGCAGGGCCCTCACCAGTCTCCCCAGAAGTCGAGAACGACCACCTTGCCGCGGTAGTCGCTCAGCTTGAACGACACGCCGTCGAGGTCGTTGGCCTCGATGTCGGGCGCCACCATGCCGATCTGCAGGCGCTCGGCCTGGAACTTCGGGCCCTGGATCTTCAGCGCGAGGTCCGTGCCTTCCGCAAGCTTCTCGGCTTCGGTGAGGCAGGCCTGGATCTTCGCGAGGGCCTCGGCGTCATCTCCCGCCGCGCGCTGGCCGAGACGCGCCTGACCGTAGAGCGCGTAGGCGCGCACCATCGGGTGCTCGTTGCCGTCCGCGATCTTCGCGAACCGAGCCATGGCATCCTCGGGCTTCATGCCGCGGTAGGCCCACATCGGCGATTCCACCGCCGGCAGGATCGCCGGGTCAGCCACGTGCGCCGCGATCAGCGTGTCGATCGCGTTCGCTGCGACGCTCACCTCACCTGCGCGACCGGCTACCCAGCACAGGAACGGCACAGCCTTCGGCGTGCCCGCGTGGGCCTCGGCACCAGCGGTGAACTTGGCGAGGAACGCGGCCTCGTCGTAGCCGACGCGCGCGCGCAG
>JBEAPQ010000444.1:0-3071 GCA_041164325.1 Planctomycetota bacterium
CACCCGCGCTTCGACCCAGCCGGGGATCGTTGCGCGGTCGTCGGTCTGCGAGGCGAGCCGACGATGGCGCTCGACACGTTGGAGTGGGCGATCCTGATCCTCGAGGAGGGCCGGCTGATCTCGACGATCGAGCTCGGGGGCAACATGGCCGCAGGCCCTGTGGCGTGGGTCGACGCGGTCACGGTCTGCGCGACCGTCAAGCGGCCGGGCGACGACCACGACACGCTGGCGCTGCTCGAGACCGACTTTGCCGGCGCCGTGCGCCACGAGACGCCGATCCTCCGCGTTCCCACCAACGATCGGATGATCAAGAACCTCGGCATCCAGTACGTGCTGAAGCTGCCGTTCTTCATGGAGCCGTCTCCCTCGCCCGACGGGTCGGTCATCGCCTTCACGACCGCAAAGCTGCCGCCGCTGCCCGACGAGTTGTCCGGCCTCCTCCTGCTGCGGCGGAGAGAGTCACGCCGCGTCGATCGCCTGCCGTTCGAGTTCGAGGCGAAGTAGGCCCGCCCCGCGCGTCCGCGCGGCGAGGCCGTCTTGGGCGCGATCGAGAGCCGCGGCTACGCTGTCGCGATGCGCACTCTGCTCGCCCTGCTCGCGCTCTTCGCCGCAGACATGGTCTCGGCACAAGCGACGCCGGTCGCGGCCGCTCCCGACGACGGAGATTGGCCGCCCTACCGCCGGATGGACTACGGCGATGCGCTGCACTGGACCTACCAGGTCGGCGAGGACCAGAACATCGTGCAGAAGGGAGTCGCCGTGCGTGTCGACGCTGGTCCTGGAGGGCTCTCGCGCGGTCGAGCGTTCGTGGTCTACGACCTGGACACGCTCGCGCTGGCGGCCGCTTGGACGGGCGAGGGATTCATCGACTGGAAGGGTGTCGCGTTCGATGGATCGCACAACTCGCACGCGAGCATCGCGGGCGAAACGGCGATCGCCAATCCGATCGGACCCGGCTTTGCGCGACCGGGCACGGAGGACTTCAGCGACCAGCGGTTCGTCGGGCGTGACGGCCGTCGCTTCGGGCCCATCGAGCGGTCTTGGGGGCGGTTCCGCGGGCGGCGTGACGTCGGCGGACGCACGCTGCTCGAGTACGACGTGGGAACAGCGCGCGTGAGGGAACTCCCGGGTGGCGTCGAAGTCGACGGCCACTTCGTCTTCAGCCGCACACTGGAGATCGGGGCGTGCTCCACGGCGCTGAAGATGCGGATCTGTCCGAAGGCCTCCGGGAACGGGATCTCCGTGCGACGGGACGAGGGCTCGAGAGGAGTCGGCACAGGGGTCATCGACGACTTCGATGTGCTCGTGATCGAACCGGGCGACCAACCGGTCCGCTTCCAGGTGCTGTTCGGAGCACCCGCTGCGGCGTGCCAAGCCGCTGTCGACCAGGGTCTGCTGGGGCTCGGCGACGAGCTCGCCGCGATGGACGCCGAGCCCGAGGCACACTGGGTCGAGACCGCGCGCTCCGAGGTGACACCGGGCCCCGACCAGGGCATCTGGACCATCGATGAGTTCACGCTGCCGGACACCGGCCGCAATCCCTATCGGAGCTGGCTGCGCCTCGGCGCGTTCGACTTCTTCGCGGACGGACAGCGCGCGGCCGTGTCGACCTGGAACGGGGACGTGTGGATCGTCACCGGTGTCGATCAGCCGGAGGGCGAGCTCATCTGGCGTCGCTTTGCGACGGGGCTCTTCCAGCCTCTCGGTGTCCGCATCCTCGACGACGTCGTCTACGTCGGATGCCGCGACCAGATCTGCGTGCTCGAGGACACGAACGGCGACGGCGAAGCGGACCACTACCGGTGCCTCAACAACGACCATCAGGTCACCGAGCACTTCCACGAGTTCGCGATGGGGCTGCAGACCGACGCGGCGGGCCACTTCTACTACGCCAAGTCGGCACGGCACGCGAAGACAGCGCTGGTCCCCCACCACGGCACGCTGCTGAAGGTCTCGAAGGACGGTGAGACGACCGAGATCGTCGCCAACGGATTCCGCGCCGCGAACGGCGTCTGCGTCAACGGCGACGGCTCGTTCTACGTCACCGACCAGGAGGGCCATTGGACTCCGAAGAACCGCATCAACCGGGTCGTCCCCGGCGGCTTCTACGGAAACATGATGGGCTACCACGACCGGGCGTCCTCCGACGACGCGGACATGGAGCAGCCCTTGTGCTGGATCACGAACGCGTTCGACCGCTCGCCGGCCGAGCTCGTCCGGGTCGAGGGCGAGCGATGGGGTCTCCCCGACGGCGCGCTGCTGGAGATCTCCTACGGCATGGGGCGCGTCTACCTCGTCCTCGAGGATGAGGTCGACGGCGTCCACCAGGGTGGGATGGTCGCGCTGCCGTTCGGGCCGTTCGCCACCGGCGTGATGCGCGGCCGCTTCCACCCCGGCGACGGGCAGCTCTACACCTGCGGCCTCTACGGCTGGTCGGGCGCCCGCACGCGTCCAGGCGGCTTCTACCGGGTCCGCTACCGCGGCGGCCCGGTCGATGTGCCGGTGGGCATGCGTGCCCAGCCAGATGGGATCGAGCTCCACTTCGGCGCCCCGGTCGATCCGGAGACCGCGCGCGATCCCGAGAGCTACGGCGTCCAGGTCTGGTCGCTGCTCCGCAGCCGGAACTACGGCAGCAAGCACATCGACGAGCATCCGCTCGCCGTCACGTCGGCGGTCCTGTCCGACGACCGGCGCACGGTGCGCCTCGAGGTGGAAGGTCTGGAGCCGACCATGTGCATCGAGGTGCGAATCGACGTGGACAGTGGAGCGGGCGAACCGCTGAGCGCGGTCATCCACGGGACGATCCATCGGATACCGGCAGCGCGGAGGGAGTGACCCGTCCCGCGCGCCGTGCGGGCGTCGAAGATCACCGCGCCGCGGGCGCGCGCACGGCGATCACAGCCGGCGACGACGCGCCGCCCCCGCGGCTCAGCGTTGCCGGACCGCGAGCACGTGATCCTGCGATCGACCCCGCACGTGTGACCGGATCTCGAACCCTGCCGGAAGTGCGGGTAGCGGGTCGCGATCCCGCTGCTTCCAGATCAGGCTGTCGCCACGCGGCTCCCCGGATC
>JBEAPQ010000445.1:0-15135 GCA_041164325.1 Planctomycetota bacterium
CGAGAACGTCGTCTACGACCCGGCCACCCGCGTCGTCGACTACACCGACTCGTCGATCACCGAGAACACCCGCTGTTCGTACCCGATCGAGTACATCCCGAACGCCAAGGTCCCCTGCACGGGCGGCCAGCCGAAGAACGTCATCTTCCTGACGTGTGACGCGTTCGGCGTGCTGCCACCCGTCAGCCGCCTGACCCCGGAACAGGCGATGTACCACTTCATCTCTGGCTACACCGCCAAGGTCGCGGGTACCGAGATGGGCGTGACCGAACCCGAAGCCACGTTCTCCGCGTGCTTCGGCGCGGCCTTCATGGTCTGGCACCCGGCCAAGTACGCCGAGCTGCTCGCCGAGCGCATCGAGAAGTCGGGGGCACGCGCCTGGCTCGTCAACACCGGCTGGTCCGGCGGCGCCTACGGCACCGGTGCGCGCATGTCCCTGCGCCACACCCGCGCGATCATCGACGCGATCCATGACGGCTCGCTCGAAGATGTCGAGTTCGTCACCGACCCGCGGTTCGGCTTCGGCGTTCCGTCCAGCTGCCCGAACGTTCCGGCGGAGATCCTGACGCCCAGGAACACGTGGGCCGACGGCACCGCGTACGAAGAGACGGCCAAGAAGCTGGCTGGCCTGTTCCACAAGAACTTCGAGAAGTACGCCGAAGTCGCGGGCGCGAAGATCCGCAACGCAGGCCCGCAGCTCTGATCCTGGTTGGCGCGCACAACCTGCGCGGCGGAACGGGCTCGTTCGGCGACGGCTCTCCGCGGTTGTATCCCGCAGCACGGTGGGCACGATTCTTCCGCCATTCATGCAGGACGCTGCCGACACTCACGTTGCCCGCCTCGGCGAGGCACGCTTCCCTTCGCCGCTCCCGCTCCGCGGATTCCGCTGCGTGGATGAGGAGCAGCGCGTCCTCGTCCACGCAGACACGCAGGACATCGCCGCGGACATCGCCGCCGGACGCATGCCCGCGTCCTTCGAGCTGGCGGGGCCGCGTGCGCAGCTCTACTTCCCCCCGACCGATGTGTCGGCCGGCATCGTCACGTGCGGCGGCCTGTGCCCTGGTCTGAACGACGTGATCCGCGGGCTCGTCCTGACCCTGTGGCACCACTACGGGGTCCGACGCATCCTCGGCTTCCGCTACGGCTACCAGGGCATGTCGTCGAATCGTCAGTACCCGGCGATGCCGCTCGACCCCGTGGCCGTCGCCAACATCCACGAGACCGGTGGCACGATCCTCGGGTCTTCGCGCGGTCCGCAGGACGTCGACGACATGGTCGAGACCCTGCAGCGGGACCGCGTCGACATGCTGTTCGTCATCGGCGGCGACGGATCGCTGCGCGGCGCGCATGCGCTCGCGCGGCGTCTCGCCGAACGGCACGTGCCGATCTCGGTCGTCGGTATCCCGAAGACGATCGACAACGACATCGAATGGGTCGTGCGATCGTTCGGATTCTCGACCGCCGTCGAGGCCGCGGGGGCTGCCATCGACGGCGCCCACGTCGAGGCGAAGGGCGCGCTGAACGGCATCGGCATCGTCAAGCTGATGGGCCGGCACGCAGGCTTCATCGCCGCTCACGCGACGCTGTCGAACAGCGACGTGAACTTCTGCCTCGTCCCGGAGTTCCCATGCCATCTGGAAGGGCCTCGCGGCCTGTTCCACGCTCTGGAGCTCCGGATGTCCCGTCGCCAACACGCGGTCATCGCGGTCGCCGAGGGCTTTGGGCAGGACCTCCTGAACGACGGCTCCACCACCGAACGCGATGCTTCCGGCAACGTGAAGCTGGGCGATATCGGCACCCACCTGCGCGACCGCATCGGGGACCACTTCCGCGGACTCGACGTTCCCGTCACGATCAAATACATCGATCCGAGCTACCTGATCCGCGGCATCCCCGCGAACGCCATGGACTCGGAGCTCTGCGTGGTCATGGCCCAGCACGCCGTCCACGCAGCGATGTCCGGGCGCACCGACGTGATGATCGGCTGGTGGCACCACCGCTACACGCACGTGCCCATTCCGATGGCCGTCCGCGGCCGTCGCCAGCTCGAACCCGACTCTCCGGCCTGGCAGCGCGTCCTCGAGACGACCGGCCAGGCTGATCTCCTCGACTTCACGACTCCGGCCTCCGAACCCGAGGCTTCCCTCCCATGACCAAGATCCACGACCTGCTCGGCGCAGACGCCGACGACCTCCTCGGCTACGAGGCCAAGGGCTTCTCGAAGGACAGCATCCACGTTCCGGGACCGGACTTCGTCGACCGCCAGGTCGCCCTCAGTGACCGGTCACCGCAGGTGATGCGGAACTTCCAGGCGATGCTGAACCACGGCCGCCTCGGCGGCACCGGCTACGTCTCCATCCTGCCGGTGGACCAGGGCATCGAGCACACGGCTGGCGCCTCGTTCGCTCCGAACCCGATCTACTTCGATCCGGCGAGCATCGTCGAGCTGGCGATCGAGGGTGGCTGCAACGCCGTCGCGACGACCCTCGGGGTGCTCGGTTCGGTCAGCCGCCGGTACGCGCACAAGATCCCGTTCATGGTCAAGCTCAACCACAACGAGCTGATGACCTACCCGAACAAGTACCGGCAGGTCATGTTCTCGTCGGTCGAGCAGGCGTTCGACCTCGGCGCGACGGCGGTGGGCGCGACCATCTACTTCGGCTCCGAGGACTCGATGGACGAGCTCCGCGAGGTCGCCGAGGCGTTCCAGGCGGCGCACGAACTCGGCATGGTGACCGTGCTGTGGTGCTACCTGCGCAGCAACGGCTTCAAGGCCGACGGCGTCGACTACCACGTGTCGGCCGACATGACCGGCCAGGCAAACCACCTGGGCGCGACGATCGAGGCAGACATCATCAAGCAGAAGCTCCCGGAGAACAACGGAGGCTTCAACGCCATCAAGTTCGCGAAGACCCACAAGAAGGTCTACAGCGACCTCACGCCGGGCGACCACCCGATCGAGCTCTGCCGCTACCAGGTCGCGAACAACTACATGGGCCGCATCCCGCTGATCAACTCGGGCGGCGCGTCGGGCGAGAACGACTTCGCGGAAGCCGCGAAGACCGCCGTCATCAACAAGCGCGCGGGCGGCATGGGCCTGATCTCGGGCCGCAAGGCGTTCCAGCGCCCGATGAAGGAAGGCGTGGAGCTCCTCAACGTCATCCAGGACGTCTACCTCGACAGCTCGATCACGATCGCGTGATCGAGTGACACGGACCCTGGCCCCGCGCGCCTGAGCGACGGGGCCGCACCCGACACCCGGCCGTGAACCCGTCGTGCGAGCTCCACGTCACGTGGATGCTGTCGGAGACAGCCCCTTCGGACATCCTCGCGGAATCCGGCCGATGGCTCGATTCCGGGGAGAGGGAGCGCGCTGCCCGTTTCGCGCGGACGACGGACGCGCGCGCGTTCGTGCTGGGCCGCTGGCTCGCGCGACGCGCGCTCGCGGACTCCAGCGGCACGCGGCCGGACGCTTGGACGTTCGAGATCGGGGCCCACGGGAAACCCGTTGGTCGCGGCCCGACAGCAACCGCCCCAGCCTTCAATCTGAGCCACGGCGGCGGGATCGTCGCCTGCGTCGTCACCACAGCCTCGGACAGCTCCGTTGGAATCGACGTCGAAGCCATCGAGCGCCGACTGCCCGGGCGGCGTCTCGAACGCTTCCTGACGACGCGCGAGCTCGAGGCTCTCGGTCCGGAGAGTGACCCGGACCACACCGTCCGCTTCTGGAGGATCTGGACCCTGAAGGAGGCGGCGCTCAAAGCCGCCGGGACGGGGGTGGCCGGAACGCTCGTGGCAGCGGAAATCGACCTCGACGCCGCAGGCGGCCCACGCGTCCGTGCCGGCCGTCCACTCACGGACCTCCAACTTCTCGAAGTCCCGTTGGCACCGACGCACTGCACGGCGGTCGCAGTGGATGCCCCACCGGGAACCGCCGCGCGTCTCGCGTCGCTGCGGCACGTCTCGGAGCCCCCGCGCGACGCGTCGCGACCGGGCAGGACGTGACGATCGCCGCCGGACGGCATAGCATCCGGGCAGGACTCCCCTTCCTTCCCGCCGATGCGAACCTCCCTCCTGCGCACGGCGGTCGCGTTCTGTACCTCGAGCCTCGCCCTGCTGGCGCAGGCTCCGCCCGGGTACTACGCGTCCGTCGACACCAGCTCCGCGACGCGTCTTCGCAACACGCTGCACGCCGTCATCGACGACCACCAGCGCCTGCCCTACACGGCGTCCACGCTCGACACTTGGGATGTGCTCGAGTCGGCCCAGGTGGACCCCAACTCCGCTTCGCGCATCCTCGACGTCTACCGGAACCAGTCGTTCCGAACCGTCACGGACCGAGTCTCGGGCTACAACCGCGAACACGTGTGGCCCAAGAGCTACGGCTTCCCGAACGACGGATCGGACAACTACCCCTACACCGACTGTCACGCGCTCTGGCTCTGTGACGCGAGCTACAACAGCTCCCGGAGCAACCTGCCATTCGACGCGTGCTCCTCGGGATGCGCCGAGTACCCGACGCTCTCCAACAACGGTATGGGCGGCGGTTCCGGCACCCACCCCGGTCAGTCCAACTGGCGTTCGGGTTCAGCCGGCGCGTTCGGGACCTGGGAAGTCTGGGCGGGACGCAAGGGCGATCTCGCGCGCGCGATCTTCTACATGGACATCCGCTACGAGGGCGGGACACACGGCGGCACGGGCATCAGCGAGCCGGACCTGATCGTCACGGACGACCGCTCCCTGATCGCCAACGGGCAATCGACGTCGAATCGCTCCGTCGCCTACATGGGAGTCCTGTCGACGCTCCTGGCCTGGCATCGCGCGGACCCACCCGACGCGTTCGAACAGCGCCGCAACGATGTCGTCTTCGGCGCGCAGGGGAACCGCAACCCGTTCGTCGACCACCCGGAGTGGATCGACTACCTGTTCGGCGGAGTCGTCCCCGGCGCGTTCACGACCTACGGCACCGGCTGCGCCACCGGATCCGGCGTGATCCCAGGGATCTCCTACAGCGGCAGCCTGTCGATCGGTCGGAACCTGACGATGCTGTGCTCGGGCGCACCCTCGCTCCAACCGGCCCTGCTCAACTTCGACATCACCGCGTCGTCGCTGCCGCTGTCCCCGTTCGGTCTCGGCAGCTGCACGCTGCTGGCACGCCCGGGGCTCGTCGTCGGCGCGTCGACCAATCTGTTCGGAACGGCCACCGCGGCGATGGCGGTGCCGAACGACCTGCAGATGGTCGGCTTCCAGCTGTTCTCGCAGTGGGTCGTGCTCGACCCGGCGGGAGCCGGGGCGGCAACGACGCAGGGAGCCGAGCTTCGATTCGGCAGAGGCTGAATCGGGAGCCGCGCGGCGCGCGCGCCGCGCCCCATTCAGCGCACGAGTGTGCGCACGGTCTGACCGATGTCGTCGAGGCATCGGCGCAGCTCGTCGTAGTCTTCGTGCCGCGCGATGAGCCACGCGTTCGCGTGGTAGCCCGCTTCCACCGGCTGGGTCGGGGTCCCCGGTTCGGGGAAGTGCTGCCGCACGATCCGGTCGCCGTAGCGGTCGCGGATGCGGTCGAGCCCCTCGTAGCCACGGATCGTCCCGTCACCTTCTGGCCGGAGCGCGATCAAGCCGGCCGCGAACCGACGCGACGGACGGCGATCGGTCCCCCCGTGCACGACGACACGCGCCCACTCCTCGTACAGGTCCAAGTCGTTGGCCGCCGAGTAGACGTCCCACATCCCGACGCCGGGTGGCCGGCAGCCGATCTCGGAGAACCGCAGACCCTTCGGGCCGAAGAACCACTCCATGTGGGTCGCGGACGTCTCCATCCCGAGGACACCGAGGACCCTGCGGCCCATGTCCTTCAGCTCTCCGTAGCTCGGGTCCTCGAGACGGTTCGTGCAGATGATCTGCGGCGAGATCCACCGCGCCCGCATCGCCTCGAGGACGTTCGGGAAGTAGTGGCTGACGAACTCGTGGACCACGTGGCCACCCACGCACAACGTGTCCCAGAACCCCTCGTGCCCCTCCACCCATTCCTCGAGCGCGGAGGGCAGACCGCGATCCAGACCAACCTCGACGATCGCGCGCTCGAGTCCCGCTTCGTAGTCCACGCGCACGACCCCCTTGGCACCCGCCGCATCCAACGGCTTGACGATCAGCGGGTAGCCGACCTCCCGCGCGAATGCCCGCGTCGACTCCGGATCGGAGACCCCCGTCGAGCGCGCGCAGGCCACACCCGCCTCGCGCAGCGCGTGCTTCATCGCGGCCTTGTCGCGGCACAGGAACGCCGTGCGCTCCGACGTGCCCGGGATGCCGCACCGTGCACGGACACGTGCGGTGCCGAGGACGTGGGATTCGACGGTCGCCTCCAGCCGATCGACCCAACCGCGCGCCTGGACGCGACGTACGGCCGACTCAAGCTCCGCCTCGTCGGTCACCCGCCGCACCCGCTCGTAGCCGTGGAGCCATGAGCGCAGCTCTGGATCGAGGGACTCGAGGGGCCGCTCACCGATTCCGGTGACGCGCGCCCCGACCGCCCGCAGGGCCCGGGTGTGCTCCCGCTGCGCCCGCGGAAACGCGGGCTCGACCATCAACACGTGCATCGATCGCCTCCTCGGTGTGCTGCCGGTCAGCCAACGAGCCGGCGATAGAGAGCCACGTATTCGGGGCCCTGCTTGGCCCACGAGAAGTCCTGCTCCATGCCGTTCCGGATCAGCTGTCGCCAACCGTCCCGGTCGTCGAACGCGCGGACCAACTGCTGCATGGCCGACAGCAGCGCGTGCGCGTCGTAGTCCTCGAACACGAACCCGGTCCCGGTCCGCGTCGCCGCGTCGAACGGCTCGACCGTATCCGCCAACCCGCCGGTCTTCCGCACGAGCGGCGGAGTGCCGTAGCGCAGGCTGTACATCTGGTTGAGGCCGCAGGGCTCGAACGCGGACGGCATCAGGAACGCATCCGAGCCGGCCTCGATCCAGTGTGCGAGTTCCTCGTGGTAGCCCCGGTAGATGCCGACTCGTTCCGGCAGCTTGTCACGGAGCCACTGGAAGTACTCCTCGTAGCGGCTCTCACCACTTCCCAGGACGCAGATGCGCACGCGCGGGTCACGCGTCACCACCGGCAGGACATCCGGCAAGAGATCGAATCCCTTCTGCCCGGTCAGCCGCGACACGATGCCGAACACGAGCGTGTCCCCCGACGTGTCGAGGTCGAATCGCTCGAGCAGCTTCTGCTTGCAGATCGCCTTTCCCGACAGATCCGAGGCCGTGTAGCGCGCAGGGATCATCGGGTCGACGGACGGATCCCAGGTCCCGTAGTCGACCCCGTTGACGATGCCCGTGAGTGCGTCGGCCCGCGCATCGAGGACCTTCTCGAGGCCCCGCCCGCCTTCGGGCGTCCGGATCTCGTGCGCGTAGGTCCGGCTGACCGTCGTGATCCAGTCGGCGTAGAGGAGACCGGTCTTCAGGAAGTTGACCTCCCCACGCGCAAGATCCCCCTGGTGGAACGCCGAGCGATGCTCGGCCAGACCCAGGTCGTCCACGACCCGCGCCGGGAACTGCCCCTGGTAACCGATGTTGTGGATGGTCAACAGGGTCCGCGTCTTCGCGAACAGCCGGTCCCAGGCGTAGAGGGACTTCAGGTAGAGCGGCAGCAGGCCCGTGTGCCAGTCATTGCAGTGGATCACGTCGGGCGCCCACCCGAGCCGCTGGCACGACTCGAGAGCTGCGCGACAGAGCAGACCGAACCGGATGTGCTCGTCTTCGTAGGTCGACGAGTAGATCGGCTCCCGCTCGAACATCTCGGGACAGTCGACGAAGTAGACCTTTGCCGTGCTGTCCGGAAGCACGCCCACCCGACACCGGAAGGACTGCATCGAGCCGTTGAACCGGACGCTGACCGAGCCGATCTCGGTGGCCTCGTTCTCCGGCGCGTCCTGGCGCGCGATCCGACCGTAGAGCGGCAGGAAGATCCGCACGTCGTGCCCTTCGGAAGCGAGGTAGCGCCCCAGGCCGGCCACCACATCCGCGAGGCCACCGGTCTTCGCGAACGGCGCCACCTCGGACGACACGAGACAGATGCGGAGACTCATGGCGACGGCTCTGTCCTGACCTGCGGCAGGGAACCCAGCCCTACCCTTGCGGGGCGTCCGTCGGACCGTTCCGATGGCCGCTGCAGTCCGGTCCGATCCTAGCCATGCACCACTGCGTTTTCGCGGCCCCGTTCGCGCTCGAGAACACGCTCCGTTTCGTCCGCGCGGCAACCCACGTGCCCGACGTCCGAATCGGCGTGGTCAGCCAGGAACCGATCGAACGGCTCCCGGACGACCTACGCGCGCGGCTCGCGGGCTTCGCTCAGGTCCGCGACGCGCTGAGCGGTGAAGGACTCGTCCTGGGTGTCCGGGAACTGGAGCGACGGTTCGGACACAGGGTCGATTCGCTCGTCGGGATCCTCGAGCAGCTCCAGGTCCCCCTCGCGGACGCGCGGGCGAAGCTCGGCCTGCCGGGCACCTCGCCCGACGCCGCCCGCAACTTTCGCGACAAGGCGCGGATGAAGGAGACGCTCCGTGCGCACGGGCTCCCCTGCGCACGACACGCACTGGTGGTGTCCCACGCGGAGGCGCTCCAGCAGGCCTCGTCCATCGGCTACCCGCTCGTCGCCAAGCCACCGGCGGGAGCCGGCGCCAAGAGCACGGTGCGCGTCGAGAACCCAGAACAGCTGCGCGCCCATCTCGCGCAGTGCCCGCCCTCCCCCTCCGATCCCCTCCTGCTCGAGGAGTTCGTCCAAGGCCGCGAGTTCTCGTTCGACTCGGTCTCGATCGCGGGGAAGCACGTCTTCCACTCGGTCTCGACCTACACACCGACCCCGCTCGAAGTGGTCCAGAATCCCTGGATCCAGTGGAACGTGCTGCTCCCACGCGAGCTCGATTCTCCCGACTTCCACGCGATCTTCTCGGCGGGCCCCCGCGCGCTGGACGCGCTGGGAATGCACACGGGAATGACCCACATGGAGTGGTTCCGACGGGACGACGGTTCGATCGCGATCTCGGAGGTCGCGGCGAGGCCTCCGGGGGCTCAGTTCACGAGTCTCTTGAGCCTCGCGCACGACACCGACTTCTACGTCGCCTGGGCGCGACTCGTCACGCACGGACACTTCGAGGTGCCGGCACGCAAGTACGCCGCAGGTGCCGCCTACCTGCGCGCCCAGGGACAGGGCCACGCGGTCCGCAGCATCCGCGGCCTGGAGGACGTCCGCCGCGAACTCGGTGGCCTGGTCGTCGAAGCGAAGCTGCCGCGCCCCGGCCAAGCGCCCTCAGGAAGCTACGAAGGCGAAGGCTACGTGCTGCTCCGCCACCCGGACACCGCGGTCGTCCGCGACGCGCTGCGGAGGATCGTGGAGTTGGTGCGCGTCGACCTCGGCTGACGCTCCCGTGATGGACGTTTGGAGACTCGCCACCCTGCGTTCCTGGAGCGCGCCCCTCGCCGAGCTGCCGATGGACGGCCTGTGGCAGCACGTCCGAGAGTTCGTCCAGGCCCACCCGGCCATCACGACCGCAGCCTTCGTCGGGTCGATCGCGATGTTCGTCGGCGGGATCCTCCTCGTGCCCTGGCTGGTCGTGCGGATGCCCGCGGACTTCTTCCTGCGGCACGACCGACCGCAGGCCTCCAGGCATCCGATCATCCACGCGCTCCTCGTTGCTGCCCGCAACGCGGTGGGCTGGCCCCTGCTGCTGCTCGGCATCGCGATGCTCGTCCTGCCCGGCCAGGGACTGCTGACGATCCTCGTCGCGGTCGCACTGGTCGACTTCCCCGGCAAGAGGCGGGTCGAACTGGCGCTGGTGCGCGAGAAGCACCTGCACCGAGGCATCGACTGGCTGCGACGACGCGCGGGCGTCGCCCCGCTGCTCATCCCCGACGATTGATCATCCCGAACGGCTCGAACACGTCGCCGAAGTCACGCCAGTAGGGATACCAGTCGCGAAACACCGTCACGTCGTGACGAACGCCGTTGTAGAGCGCCACGAACGGGCCCGCGACCGCGCCGCCGACGAAGATGAACGGGGCCCACGCCCATTCGCCGCGCCGACTCCGGTCCTTGTAGAACTCACGGTTCAGGTCGATTCCCCCGGTGATCGGACTCACCGCGGTGCCCGCGACCGTCGAACACCCGGCCGTGGACCAGAGTGGCAGGGTGAGGACCAGCGTGAGGAGCGCTCGAAAGAGACGGTGTCTGCACTGCGTCATGCCGACGGATCCTAGCGTCGTCACCGCCCGCATCGGCGCGGCGTTCATGCTGGCACGGCTTCGCATCTCGCCTATCGTCCTTCTCCGACCATGAACGTCGTGATGCTCTCGCCGGGCTTCCCGGACGACATGCCCTACTTCACCCGCGCGCTCGCCGCTGCGGGCGCGCGCGTCTTCGGGGTCGGTGACCAGCCGGCCCAGGCGCTCCGCCCGGAGGTGCGGGAAGCGTTGACGGACTACCTCCGCGTCGACGACCTCTGGGCCGAAGAACGCACGACGCGCACGGTCGGCGACTGGATGCGAAACCGCTCCATCGACCGCGTCGAGTGCCTCTGGGAGCCCGGCATGATGCTGGTCGCGCGCATGCGCGAGGCGTTCGGCGTGCCGGGGCTGACGGTCGAGCAGACGATTCCGTTCCGGGACAAGGTGCGGATGAAGGACGTCCTCGACCGCGCCGGACTCCGGACGCCGAGGCATGCGCGTGCGCGGACGCGCGAAGAGGTCTGGCGTGCGGCGGATCGGATCGGCCTGCCGCTGATCATCAAGCCCATCGACGGTGCGGGTTCCGCCGACACCTACCGGTGTGACACGCCTGCCGACCTCGACGCCGCACTCAACGCTGTCCGTCATGTGCCGGAGGTCAATGTCGAGGAGTACGTCGAAGGTGAGGAGTTCACGTTCGACACGATCTCGATCGGCGGGAACATCGCCTACGAGAACGTCGCCTGGTATCGACCGAAGCCTCTCGTCGCACGCCTGAACGAGTGGATCAGCCCGGGCGTGATCGCGCTGAGGGACCTGGAGCCCGAGCCGATCCGTCGCGGACGAGACCTCGGCCGAGCCGTTCTCGCAGCGCTCGGTTGGACGACCGGCATGGCCCACATGGAGTGGTTCCTCGACGCCCACGGCGACGCTGTGTTCGGAGAGATCGGCGGTCGCGCCCCGGGAGGGCGTCTCACGCACGTGATGAACTACGGGAGCAACCTCGACCTCTTCCGCGGCTGGGCCGAGGCCATCGTCAAGGGCTCGTTCTCGCAGCCGATCGACCGGCGCTACAACGCCGGCGCGGTGTTCAAGCGCGCCCACGGCCAGGGACGGATCCAGGCACACGAGGGACTCGACCACCTGCTCCGCCGATATGGCGAACACGTGGCCCACCTGGACCTCGTTCCCGTCGGCCAGCCCCGCCGCGACTGGCGGCAGGTCGTGACGGGCGACGGATGGGTCGTGATCCGTCACCCCGACCTCGACTCGACGATCGAGATCTTCGACGCGTTCGCGGCCGAACTGCGCATCGTGGCTTCCTGACGCCGACGACGGACCGATGGGAGCGATTCACTGATGGCAGAACGGACGGTCCTGGTTCTCGGTCCCCAGCGGCACGTCCCACGCGTGCGCGAAGCGCTGGCGCTCATCGCGAGTCCCGACGGCGAGACTCCCGTGGCACTCTGCTCGGCCGGCTGGGAAGAGCGCGAATTGGAGCACGACGAACTCCAGGACCACGTCGGCCGCCCGGTGGTCAACCTCGAGGTGTTCGCACGCGTCGAGAGCATCTACCGGGAGGACCCGGAGCTCCACGCTGCGGTCCGCGCGCGTCACGACCGCATGCGGCGGGTGCAGGCTCTGCACCAGCACCGCCTCGCACACGCGGTCGAAGCGGCGCGCGGACTCGCGGACATCCCCGACGTGAGCTCGGACCTCGCCGCCGAAGAGCGCCGCGACGCGATCGCCGCGATCCGCGCGCTCGATCGGACCCACCTCGACCGACTGCGCGGGATGCACGATGCGTTCTGGGCAGAATGGCGCCCCGAGCAGCGCCCTGCGGTCGCACGCCATCGGGATGCGCTCCGCGAGGCCCTCGAGCCTTGTGCCGCCCTCTGTGTCGCGGGGGGCCACGTCGCGATCCTGCTGAACCGCCTCCGGCTCTTGGGTGTCCTCGACCTGTGTCCCCACCTCCCGGTCATCGCCTGGTCGGCGGGCGCCATGGCGCTGTCGCACCGCGTGGTCCTGTTCCACGACTCCCCACCCCAGGGACCGGGCTACGTCGAAGTCTTCGAGGCGGGCTTGGGTCTCGTCGGTGGCCTCGTCCCCCTGCCGCACGCCCAGCACCGACTCCGGCTCGACGACCCGGAGCGCGTCTCACTCCTCGCAGAGCGTTTCGCGCCCGATGCGTGCGTCGTCCTTCGCGGCGGGGAGATCCTCGCCTGGGATCGTGACCGGTGGCGTCCCCACAGCCACACCGAGGTCCTCGGGCCCCATGGGAACCTGGAGGAGTTCGCGTGAACGCCCACCCCCTCGACGCCTGGCTCCATGCCGGTCATCCACCGGCGCCCCAGGAGATCGCGCGTTGGCTGCACGGCCGCGAGTTCCCGATCGTCGACGGAGACCGCGCCACGTTCGTGTTCCACGGACCGGCGACATCGGTCGAGCTGGTCCACTGGATCTACGGTCTCGAGTCGTCGATGGCGTTCCAACGGATCCACGGCACGGACCTCTGGCACCTGACGATGGACCTGCCCCACGGCTCGCGCGTCGAATACAAGCTGGGGGTCGTCCATGGCCACCAGCAGGCGCTGATCCGGGACCCGCTGAACCCCAAGCTGGCACGTGATCCGTACGGCGCGAACTCCGTCGTGCAGGGCGCGGGCTACTTCGTCCCGGACTGGATCCACGAGGACGAGCAGGCACGCAAGGGCGAGATCGTGTCGCTGTCGGTGCCGAGCCGCAGCTTCGGCGAGGACCGTGACGTCGAGGTCTACCTCCCGGCCCGCTACCGCAAGACCCGTCGCTACCCTCTGCTCGTCGTGCACGACGGCCCGGACTACGTGCGCTTCGCCGAGCTCCGGACGGTCCTCGACAACCTGATCCACCGGCTGGAGATCCCGCCGATGATCATCGCGCTGACGGGATCGCCCGACCGCGTCCGCGAGTATGCCGATGACGAGCGGCACGCGGACTTCGTCGCCGACGAACTCCCCGAGGCACTCGCCGCGCGTTGGCCACTCGTCGACCGCAGCGAGGCCCGCGGACTGATGGGCGCGAGCTTCGGCGCGGTCGCCTCCCTGTCGGCCGCGTGGCGTCGACCGGGGCGCTTCGGTCGCCTGCTGCTCCAGTCCGGCTCGTTCGTGTTCACGGACATCGGCCGGGACCACGGACGCAGCCCGGCCTTCGATCCGGTCGTCGACTTCGTGAACGCGTTCCGCGCACGGCCCGGCAAGCCGTCCGAACGCGTGTTCGTGACCTGCGGGACCTACGAGTCGCTCATCTACTACAACCGATCCCTGATCCCACTCCTCCAGGACACCGGGATGGACGTCCGCTTCGTCGAGCAGCGCGACGGACACAACTGGGAGAATTGGCGGGATCGCCTGCGCGAGGGGCTGTCTTGGCTCTTTCCGGGGCCACTCTGGATGGTCTACGAGTAGGGGCGCAGCGCCCCGCCCGCCCCGTTGGGATACGCCCGCGTCAACCGCTACCATCCCGGGCTCGTCCCATGCCCACGACCACACGCCGCATCGGCCTCTCCCTCGGCGCCGACATCTGCTGGCCCCGGTGCTTCGAGGACCTCGTCGCCCGGCTGGACCTCGACCTGCCGGACCCGACGGCCGTGTCTTCCGGCGTAGGGACGCGCCGCGCGAAGACGGCCCGCGTCGAGGACGCACGCATCCGATTCGAGGTCGAACGCGTGCCGATCGAGCCTTTCGATCTCGGCGAAACGACGCCCTACGACCTCGTCGTCGACCGCTTGACGCACTGGTACCACACGCGGCGCGAGTGGATCAAGAAGGCGGTGATCCTCGACGGGACCTACGTGTTCAACAACCCGTGGTCCGTCCAGTCGATGGAGAAGCAGACCACCTACTGCGCGATGATGCGCCTCGGGATGCCGATCCCCCGGACGATCCTCGTGCCGCCGAAGGACTACGAACAACGACCGGACCTGGACCGCACGCTGCAGAGCTACGCGCGCCTGTTCGATCTCGGGGAACTCGGCGCACGGCTCGGCTACCCGCTGTTCATGAAGCCTTACGACGGCGGAGGCTGGGTCGGCGTCAGCCGGATCGACGACGAGCAGCAGCTGCGGGATGCCTACGAGCAGAGCGGGCGGTTCGTGATGCACCTGCAGAAGGGGGTCGACCCGTTCGAACTGTTCGTCCGCGGCATCGGGATCGGCCCGCAGGTGCACACGGTGCGGTACGAGCCGTCGGCGCCGCTCCATGACCGCTACACGACCGATACGGACTTCCTCGACGCCGAGCAGCTCGAAGTCGTCCGAGACACGACGCTGACGATCAACGCGTTCTTCGGCTGGGACTTCAACTCGGCCGAAATGCTGTTCGCTGGTGGGGTCTGGCACCCGATCGACTTCGCGAACCCCTGTCCCGACTCCCAGGTCACGTCGCTGCACGTGCACTTCCCGTGGCTCGTGAAGGCCAAGATCCGGTGGGCACTGTTCTGCGCGGCGACCCGACGCGCGTTCCGCCAGAACCTCGACTGGGAGCCGTTCTACGCCATCGCCGCCGAGCCGGACGTCCCCTACCGGGAGAAGCTCCGTCGGTACGCGGCCGTCGCGCGCGCGCGGTTCGAGGCCGATCGCTTCGAGGCGTTCTGTGCGGAGCACTTGGGCCACCTCGACGAGCTGGCATGGGAGTACTTCGGCACCGACCGCTGCCGTGAGGCGGTGCGCGCCAAGGTCGAAGCGCTGTTCCCCGACCACGAACACGATGAGTTCACCGAACTGTTCTGGACCCGGATCCAGGACTGGCGCCAACGGGACGCCGTGAGCCACACATGAGCAAGGTCAGCTCCACCTGGTACTCGCACCGCGCCGGCCGGGACATCACGGTTTCGCGGTGGGGAGCCGTCGGTACGCCCGTCCTGGTCTTCCCGACCGCGGCTGGGGACG